>DATNOW010000861.1:0-5409 GCA_036703515.1 Chroococcidiopsis sp. | reverse complement strand
CGGGGGAAATGTCGTCGATCCAGAGCAGGTCGATCATCACCGATCGGCTGACTTGCTGGAGGGCTTGCTCGATGAGGGTGCGAAAGTGATCGAGGTTGGCGATCGCCTCTCTGCTGTGGGGTTGTAGGACTAAATCGCTGCCGTGGGACGTGGGTTGGGCAGCGGCTTGAGCAGTAGTTTGGGTAGAGGCAGACGGGCTGGGAAAACGGTCTTCAGTGGGGCGTACCATAGGAGTCTCCAAGGAACCAGGTAAATCGGGGGCTATCGATGGGGGCTAGACCTGATAGAGAGAGAAACACCCGATAGCAATAAGAATCCGCCCAAGCGATGATAAAAGTTGTGGACGTTATCACTTTGCAACTGTGTTTTGTATCACAGAGGCGGAGCGATCGCCCGCACCGACTGGCTGAGAGGCGTTTATCCTCGCCTTTTTTGCCCATGGTGTGTTGGCATGGTTATCCCAACGTTTTGTAAATTCTAGGTTATAAATTCTGTGGTTATAAATTCTGGGGCGAGTGATGGCGTGCCCCGTTTATCCCCTGATCTAGCCCAGACGGGCTATACGTTGCCGGTGTTTGCCTGTGCTGCGGCGATCGCGGCCCTGCGTCATCTGCATGCGCCGGAGGTGGCGGTGCTGACGGTGGCGGTCGATTTGCTCACCCCACCCCAGACGGTTGATATCCCGATTGAGCAGGTGGCGCGGCTATCTAGCACCACCGCGCTGGCGATCTGCCGCAGCGATCCGGGCGATAATCTTGACTTGACGCGCCATACCCCGATTTGGGTCACGGTCGAGTCGGGGATCGCTGCCGCGCCTGCTGAGGAGGGGGCGGCTCGGATTCAGATTACCGGCGGCGATGGCATTGGTAAGCTCAGCCACCACGGCAACCAACCGGCAATCTATGCCTATGCGCGGCAGTTGCTAGAGGCCAATTTAGCGCCGTGGTTAGAGGGAGACGAGTGCATTCGGGTGACGGTGATTTTGCCGGAGGGCAAGGCGCTGGCCGAACGCACCTCCAATGCAGCGTTTGGCGTTGTCGAGGGGCTGTCGCTGTTGGGTACCTCAGGAATCTCGCAGCCGCTGAGCGCGCCGGGGCAGCTAGAGGCCTTTCGCCAAGAATTGCAGGACAAGGCGCAGCGGTTTGCTGAACTGGTGTTTTGCATTGGCGAAAACGGACTGGCGTTGGCGGCCCAGCTGGGGATCGATGGCGATCGCCTGGTGAAAACGGCCAACTGGATGGGGCCACTCTTGGTCGAAGCGGGGCTGCAAGGGGTGCAAACCCTGGTTTTATTTGGCTATCACGGCAAGTTGCTAAAGCTGGCGGGCGGTGTGTTTCACACCCATCACTATGTCGCCGATGCCCGTGCCGAAATTCTGACGGCCTACTGCGCTACGGCTGGGCTGGCAACCGAGCACCTGCAAGCGGTGGCGGCCAGCGCTACGGCCGAGGCGGCGCTGGGCTACCTGCGGCAGCTCGATGCGACTACCGGCAGCCAGTGGGTTGCGCAGGTTTATGGGGCGATCGCCCAGCGCATTGATCAGCGATCGCAAACCTACATCCATGCCCACAGCGGCCGCTCGTTGCAGGTTGGCACCGTGCTGTTTGATCGCGATCGCCAGATTATTGTGCAAAGTCAAACCGGAGCGACATTCCTTTCTCAACTTTCTCAAGGTTTGTTACTCTAGATTGAATACCTGAAATCGGATATTTTTATTCCACCGCTTTTTTAGCGATGCTGACAGCAACAGCGACGTGGTTTATAGTCAAGCATTGGCGTAAGCGCAGCCTCCGCGCTCGTTTACAAAAATAGCTGGATATCGCCCATCTCTGTGCAAACGGCTGTAGGATCGTTAGTCTTCTGTTAAAACCTATTTTCAATCCGCTTTCAAAGCCTATCCTCTATGCATCTGTCTGTTTGATGAACTGAAACGTTCAATTGTCCACCCATCTAGGATTGCATCAGGATTCCCTCGGTGACTCTACAACAAGTTGAACCTCCTACTGAGGAGCCATCATTGGCTCAGCTAAACCGCCAAATGATTGTGATTCTCGACTTTGGGTCACAATATTCTGAGCTGATTGCCCGCAGAATTCGTGAAACCCAAGTTTACTCAGAAGTACTCTCTTACCGCACGACGGCCGAGCAGCTGCAACAGCTTAACCCCAAGGGCATTATCCTTTCGGGCGGGCCAAGCTCGGTGTATGACACGGGCGCTCCCCACTGCGATCCAAAAATTTGGGACCTCAATATCCCTGTTTTAGGCGTCTGCTATGGCATGCAGTTGATGGTGCAGCAGTTGGGCGGCGAAGTCGAACGGGCAGAACTGGCCGAATATGGCAAAGCCTCCCTGCGGATTGATGACCCTACCGATCTGCTCACCAACGTCGAAGACGGCACCACCATGTGGATGAGTCACGGCGATTCGGTAGCCCGTCTGCCCGACGGCTTTGAGCTGCTGGCCCACACTGAAAACACTCCCTGCGCGGCGATCGCCCACCACGAGCGTAAGCTTTACGGCGTGCAGTTCCATCCAGAAGTCGTCCATTCCTTGGGCGGGTTGGCGCTGATCCGCAACTTTGTTTACCACATCTGCGACTGCGAACCGACCTGGACGACCGCTGCCTTTGTCGAAGAATCAATCCGCGAAATTCGCGCCCGAGTTGGCTCAAAGCGCGTTTTGCTGGCCCTGTCGGGTGGGGTTGACTCCTCGACCCTGGCCTTTTTGATGCACCGTGCCATCGGCGACCAGCTCACCTGCATGTTCATCGACCAGGGCTTTATGCGCAAGCTAGAGCCAGAGCGGTTGCTGAAACTATTCAATGAGCAGTTTCACATTCCGGTGCACTACGTCAACGCCCGCGAGCGCTTTCTCAAGCAGGTGGAAGGCATCACCGATCCCGAAGAAAAACGCAAACGCATCGGCCACGAGTTTATCCGCGTCTTTGAAGAAGAGTCGAAACAGCTTGGCCCCTTTGACTATCTGGCCCAAGGCACGCTCTATCCCGACGTAATCGAATCGGCAGATACCAACGTCGATCCCCAGACCGGCGAACGGGTAGCGGTGAAGATCAAGAGTCACCACAACGTTGGCGGCCTGCCCAAAGATCTGCGGTTTAAGCTGATCGAGCCGCTGCGCAAGCTGTTTAAAGATGAAGTCCGCAAGGTCGGCCAAAACATTGGCCTGCCCGAAGAAATCATCAACCGCCATCCCTTCCCTGGCCCGGGTTTGGCGATTCGGATTTTGGGTGAAGTCACCGAAGATCGGCTCGATATTCTGCGGGATGCCGACTATATCGTGCGCCAAGAAATCAACCGCCGAGGGCTGTACAGCGACTTCTGGCAAGCCTTTGCCGTGTTGCTGCCGATCCGTAGTGTGGGTGTCATGGGCGACCAGCGCACCTATGCTTACCCCATTGTGCTGCGATTGGTTTCCAGCGAAGATGGCATGACGGCAGATTGGTCACGGGTTTCCTATGACCTGCTAGAGGGCATCTCTAACCGCATTGTGAATGAGGTGCGGGGCGTGAATCGGGTTGTCTATGACATTACCTCTAAGCCGCCTGGAACAATCGAATGGGAGTAGGGAGTTAGGAACAGCGGCATTGTGGCTGCATTAGCGATGGGGGGAGACAGCAGAGGGCTCGCTCAGGAGTTTTCCCCACAATCGCCTGCATTAAGGGTTGTGGATTTATTAAGGCGTAATTCTTGGGTTTGGGCGCACAGCGGTGCGCCCCTACAGAGAACGGGACTGATAGGAATTATTTAATCCACAATCCTAAGCACACCAGATTTGAATAAGTAGGAGGGCGATCGCTCTTCTACTTATTTGTCTCCGCAAATTATCTGATACTGCAAATTATTGAGCTCTTAAAACAGCGTGTTTTGGTCTACTTTTTAAGGCTTTCACTTTCCCTGAGGAGAAAGCCGGCATTGTATACCACTTAACAGTTTTTCATGGAAATCTGTGGGAAAACCTCAGTTTTCTGTGGAAAACTTTCTTTTTTGTGGAAAACTTTCCGGATTGTGACGAAGTGTAGCGATCGCCGCTGGGGCATTTTGGGGGGTATTTGGGCTAATCATGACATTAATTAATTGTGAAATTAATCATGACGCGCCCGCAACGGTTGCCCTCCGCAGATTGGACTCCCGGATCTGTTTTAGCTTCATCAAATCATTACAACAGCCAACGCAACAATGGCGATTTGCGATTTGATCTGCGTCGCAAGATAGCGTAGTTTGTAAAGATATGTTTTTAGGATTACATCAAGACTGTTGCCTTTAGCCCTTAAAGGCATCTTTCACTTCAACAGCAATCATGCGGATTTCACCGCCATCTAAGCGAACACAATACAGTGACTGTGGCGTGTCTATCAGCCTCGTCTGTCGAGCAAGCTTTCTATGACTTCTGATTTTTACGGCTGATATCGGTTCACTGGTCTTGATCATCTGATTGCTTTTAAGGAGTGAGTTTTGAGTCAGTCCCACCACAATCTCGTCCCTCGACTACGCCAGATTCGGAGCTTGTCCGATCGGCCCATTCCCCTCAAACGACTGTGGCTTGGCACCCTACTCAGCGCTGTGATCGGCCCGCTATCGCTGGCGTCGGCCCAAGCGCAAACCCTAGAGCCCCAATCGGCGGGAGACGCGATCGCCCAGGCTGACTCTACTCCATCTCCTCTATCGACCTCTTCTCTATCGACCTCTTCTCTACCCCCCTTGCAGTCGGCGGACGAGGCTAACGCAACTCATGAGGCGATCGCGCCATCTGAGCGGCCGCTGCCCAGCAGTGCGCCCCAGATCGCCCAGACTTCGCCTGCGTTAAACCCCTACTTGCTGAACCCGCCCGTACTGAACCCGCTGCCCCAATCCCAAGATCCGGCGGAGCAAGTTGCCCCGGCCGGCATCCCGGTTGAGTTAAACAATCAGCCGATCACGCCGATCGAAACGGTGGTGATGCGCGAAGAGTTGCAGGAGCTAATCGGGCGGTTTGAAAGTGCGCTGCTGTCGGCCAATGCCGCTGGGGCCACGATCAACGTGCAGGTGCCCAACGAATTGCGGGCAAACGATAGCACCTTGGTTGCTAGTGCTGACCCCAGCCGCACCTCCGTCGAAACCTTGGCCGCGGGCCCGGCGATCAACCATCCCGCCATTCGCCAAGCCCGCGACATTCTAGAAGAATTTCCGCGTTTGATCGAACGGGGGCAATATCTGGCCGCGCGCCAGCAGTGGCTGCAAGCCCGCCAAATTTTGTGGGATAGCTTCCCCTCCGATCGCCCGCTGGCCCAGGCCGAGGTCCGGGCGATGTGGCTCGATCGCGGCACTATTGTAGCGGCGCGATCGCGACAGGGGCTAGAGCGCCTGTTTGACCAACTGCAAGACGCCGGTATCAATACGGTGTTTTTTGAA
>DATNOW010000860.1:0-3960 GCA_036703515.1 Chroococcidiopsis sp. | reverse complement strand
ACCCAATTTGTCGCGATTGAGGTTGACCACAGCGGCTCGATCGCAGACCTAGAGGCGGCGATCGCCGCCTCGTTGCAATCCTTTGGTGAACCGCTGCGGTGGGCGATCACTGCCGTTGTTCCTGAACGGTCTGTCGTTCGGGTGGAGGCGGTTGTGACCCCCAATCCCCTTAATATTTTTAATCCTCAGTCGATTAGATCGGTTTGAACCCTTTGTTGCACCATCGTCCTTACACCGTCGGGCTCATTGTGCCAACGGGGGTGGGTGCTGCTATTGGTGGCTATGCCGGGGATGCGCTGCCTGTCGCTCGGGCGATCGCCCAAGTGGCCGATCGGCTGATCACCCATCCCAATGTCCTCAATGGAGCCTCCCTCTACTGGCCTCTGCCCAATGCCCTCTATGTCGAGGGTTATGGTCTTGATCAGTTTGCCGCGGGCCGCTGGGGGTTGCGCCCAGTCACGCAAAACCCCATCGGCATCGTGCTCGATCAAGGCATTGAAGATGACCTAAAGCTGCGCCACTTGCAGGTTGCCGACGCAGCTCGGGCCACTCTCGGTCTGCACTTGACCGACTACGTGATCACCGATCGCCCCCTCGGAGTTGAGCTACGAACCGCAGATTCGGGGGCAACCTGGGGCACCATCCAAAATCCTGACAGTTTGCTGCGCGCCGTGGATCGGCTGATTCACCAAGCGGGGGCAAGGGCGATCGCCATTATTGCTCGATTCCCCGATGATCTGGGCAGCGAAGCTCTGCAAGCCTATCGTCACGGGCAGGGCGTTGATCCCCTGGCTGGGGCGGAAGCGGTAATTAGTCATTTGGTGGTGCGTGCGTTTCGGGTGCCCTGTGCCCATGCTCCGGCCCTACAGCCGTTACCGATAGATCCTGAGCTGTCTCCCCGTTCCGCCGCAGAAGAGTTAGGCTATACGTTTCTGCCCTGCGTGTTGGCCGGCTTAAGCCGTGCCCCTCAGTTTGTCATTCACCCATCCGCGCAGCCGGCTGAAATTTGGGCCGACCAAGTCGATGCTTTGGTGGTTCCCGACAGCGCCTGTGGCGGTAGTGCCGTACTTAGCTTTAGCCAATCGACGACCAAAATTATTACCGTCCACAACAACTCGACGCGGATGAAGGTTAGTCCGACCGACCTGGGAATTTCCGCATTGCGAGTACACTCATATCTAGAGGCACTGGGCGCGCTAGTGTCTCATCGGGCGGGTATTGATCCAGCGGCACTACATCCTGAACTGTTGTCGCTACAGCCCCTTCGTTCCACTGCAAGTGAATCGCGCCCTTCCCATCCTTCGTTCCCCGACTGATCGTGACTAATCCTCTCCCCACCGAGCCGCCCATCGACGACCTCAATCGCGTGCAGATTCTTGCTGCCATGGGTATGACGGCGATCGCCCTGTTTTTGGTGGCCCGACTGTGGCTATTTTTCTTTCGCACTGACCTGCTAGCGGTGCAGTGGAGCGGACTGTCTGTATTGCTGGGGGTGGGGCTAGGGGTAGGAATCACCGCCGCGAGCAGTCTGATTTACTACCTGTGGGATGGCTATCGTCGCAGTGCTGACTTCTACCTCGACCTAATTTTGCGACCCCTGGCCTGGCCAGACCTGATCTGGCTGGGGTTGCTGCCGGGCTTAAGCGAAGAGCTGCTGTTTCGCGGAGTCATGCTCATGTCTCTAGGATTTAACGGGCCAGCCCTAGTCCTATCGAGCATTTGTTTTGGGGTGCTGCACTTTAGCGGTTCGCAGCACTGGTCTTATGTCATTTGGGCGACGGTGATCGGGTTTGTGTTGGGCTATAGCGCGATCGCCACCGGCAATTTGCTGGTGCCCATTGTGGCTCACATCACAACGAACCTGATTTCTAGTCTGGCGTGGAAGTTGAAAATGCTAAACGCTCTGTAGTCTGTTCTATCGGCTAATTAGTCACGCAGTAAATCCATGTGCTGAATCCATATGCTGAATTCATGGGCTAAATTTATGCGTTGAATTAGTGCGCGGGACTTGTTCATTGAACCCATGCGCTAAGAGTCAAAAAATTCCAATCAAAAGATTCAAAGACAAAAAATTGCGATCGCAGTAACCTGGTTAGGTTGAGGCGATCGCAATTTTCTTTAATCCCATGCCTAATCGTATGCTTAAGGCAAACTTAAAACTCGTCTGCCTCGTAGTTGCCAGGTTCAGACTCTTGATCGCGCTTAGAACCTAACAGCTCTAGCTGATCAACCCGAATCACGGGTCTGGAGCGTTCTGCCCCCGTATTGCGATCTTGCCAATGTTCGAGCTTAAGAGCGCCAGTGACGCCA
Source organism: Chroococcidiopsis sp. (assembly GCA_036703515.1). GTDB lineage: Bacteria > Cyanobacteriota > Cyanobacteriia > Elainellales > Elainellaceae > DATNOW01. The sequence continues at coordinate 1,650 of DATNOW010000860.1, read as the reverse complement.
ATCAGTCGCCCCTTGCGGACGTAGTTGGCGGCCACCTCCGCAGTTTTGCCCCAAAGCTCCAAATTAAACCAGTCGGGCTCGTCACTGTTGCGACTCCGGCGATTGACAGCCAGAGTAAGCTTGCACACCACACTACCCGACTCAAAATATTTAACGTCAGGTTCACCCCCGACGCGCCCAATTAGCGTAACCGTATTGATTGCCATACAGCCCATCCCCAGTGTTGTGTGAAGCAGTTGTGTGAAGCAATACTTACCCCTAGCCTGAATCTAACGTCTCATGCTTGAGGGTGGCCGTGTAAGGTTACACAGCAGAAAAACTATAGTACATCCAAGGCTCAATTTTTGAGAACTGTATTACCAACTGCATGGCCCTCAAAGCAAGCATGCCAACCACCAGTCAATCCCGAGTATTGCTGATTTTTTGACCAGGATTATTGAGTGCTCTCAATTGAAATTTTTTAGACTGGCTAAGCCTGTTTGGAGAACGTCACTAATCCCCTCTCTGAGCCAGGATAGTCCGTAAAATAGGCGCGTTTTGGGGTTGATTTTGATACCCACTTATTTAGTACAAGTGTTGAGCAATAGCGTGCTCAAATCGCCGCTGCTAAAAAGGCAATCTCGGCGAAAGCGTTAGAAATAGGCTAGATTAGAGGTTGACCTAGGCAACAGCTTGCCTACATTCCGCCGACGAATGTGTACGAATCCATTCCCAAAAACTCCGGTTTCGCGAGGAGTTTAGCAGCATTCACCTAAATATCCACCCATCAAAAATAAGCAGTAAACTACTGAAAACTGCAGACACTTCAGAAATTAGCAAGACTTGTCCTGATGATTTCGTTTTTCCCCTGAAACAATGGGTTAAACGTAGGTTTCAACGATAAAAACTGCCCGAGTTTAGATCGACTGACTAGACTCGTGACAAAAATCGTAATAAAATCCACTCGATTGGGTGTAAACCCAATTTAGAGGTATCGTGAGTTCAACTGTTTGACTATTGGGAGATTGAGACGCTAGTGGGTTTCTTAGATCGCTTCTCGTTCTCGCGTGATATGGGTATCGACCTGGGTACCGCCAACACGCTGGTTTATGTTTCCGGTAAAGGCATTGTCCTTCAAGAGCCATCGGTGGTTGCTATCGACCAAGCCGACAAGGTGCCGTTGGCTGTTGGTGAAGACGCTAAACGCATGCTCGGACGAACTCCAGGAAATATTGTTGCGTTGCGCCCATTGCGAGACGGGGTGATTGCAGACTTTGACACCGCTGAGCTGATGCTCAAGCATTTCATCCGTCGTGTGCATGAAGGGCGGACGCTGGTTTCCCCCCGCATCGTCATCGGCATTCCTAGTGGTGTTACTGGGGTTGAGCGCAGGGCTGTAATGGAAGCCGCCTCTCAGGCCGGTGCGCGTGATGTTTATCTGATTGACGAGCCGGTAGCGGCCGCGATTGGAGCCGGGTTGCCAGTGGCTGAGCCTACAGGCAACATGATTATCGACATCGGGGGTGGCACGACCGAAGTTGCCGTTTTGAGCTTGCAAGGCACAGTGCTGAGTGAGTCGGTGCGGGTCGCGGGTGATGAGCTGAGTGAAGCGATCGCCCAGTACATGAAAAAAGTGCATAACCTCGTCATTGGGGAACGCACAGCCGAAGA
>DATNOW010000859.1:0-3334 GCA_036703515.1 Chroococcidiopsis sp. | reverse complement strand
GGGTGCCGCCCGAATCAAGGTATTTTGCCAAGAAAACCAAGAGGCAAAGGCGGCTTTATAAATGGCGGCATAGACCGCCAGTGGATCGTATCCCTGGACGGCACAAAATCCGCCAAACAGCAGGAGAGCCAAGGCGATCGCCCCCACGGGAATGCACAAGGCCTCTAAAATCGAACGCCAACGACGCGACATAGTCACTCTTCCCCAATCCAACCCGCCCCTAGGACGTAATCTGCCCCAGCACGCCTTCCACCAGCCAATCCATTTTTTCCAGTTCGGGGTCGCCGGGTTTGTATTCGGTGCCCGCCGCAATCACGACGTTGCCGGCATTATCCTTGATCTCGCCCTTATAGACCACCAGGGAACCGTCGAGCAGTCCGGCTTTGGCCGTTTCTGCGTCTTGCTTGGCCGCGTCACTCACAGCCGCTCCATAGGGCGACAGCTTGACAAAATTATCCTTCAGCCCACCCAGGTAGGTATGGGGAATGCCGCCATTCATCAAGGTTTTACCGCCTTGAATCAGGCTGGCATAGCTAGAATAAACGCCCGTCCAATCCCACTCTGCCCCGGTGAGATAGCCCTTGGGGGCCACCGCCGACTGATCGACCCCGTTGCCGCTGCAAAAGATACCTCGTTTTTCTGCGGTCTCCATCACCACCTTGGCGTTGTCTACGTTGCAGGTGACCACATCGACGCTTTGATCGACCATGCTGTTAACGGCTTCCGCTTCTTTCACCGGATCAGTCCAGGCCCCGGTAATAATCAGTTGCGTCGTGGCATCGGGATTAACCGACTTAGCCCCCAGCATCCAGCTATTCAGCGTCCGCACAATCCGCGGGATTGGCTTCGCCATGACAAAGCCCAGCTTGCCCGTCTTCGACGTATGGGCCGCAATGATGCCCGCAATGTAATAGGCCTGGTCAATAAAGCCAAAATAGCTGCCCACATTGGCGGGATGTTTGCCCTCCTCATAGAGCGTGCCGCAGTGGAAAAACTGCACCTCTGGAAACTCCTTAGCCAATTCCAGGATGTAGGGATCGAAGTAGCCAAAGGACGTGGGAAATAGCACCGTCGCCCCATCCTGGACGATCATGCCGCGCATGGTTTCAGCCACAGCGGTTGTTTCCGGCACGCTGGCCTCTTCGACCACCTTCACCCCTGGCACCTTTGCCACCCCAGCAGCGCCCTCAGCGTGGGCCTGGTTCCAGCCATAGTCATCCTTAGGGCCGACGTAGATAAAGCCCATGGTTAGGGCGGCGGCCGCCGCGCTGGGTGAAGCCGTCGTGTCTTCTGTGCCGGTTTCAGCCGTGCTGTCGGGGCTAGGTGAACAGCCCACCCAAAATTGGGACGTGGCCCCGAATGCGCCAGTCGCCAACAGCCCTCGAAGCACCTGACGACGGGAAAAGGGAAATCGATGGTAAGTCATGGGCAGATCCTCATTAGCAAGACATCATCGCGCAAGTGACCGCATTATCAGGGCGGGCTGAGGGGATGTCGATACCGAAAGTTCAACCCATTTGATGTAACGTTTTGGATCAAAGTTCTAGGTTTGTTCCAGGTTTGTTCTAGGTGTTGCAAAACGCCACGACGGCAAATTGTATGATGCATTACCTCAGGAGTATCGAACCTCTTTAACAAGCGTAGGTTGGGTAGAACGTAGTGAAACCCAACCAATTCAAGGGTTTTGTTGGCTTACGCGATCGCTAACCCAACCTACACATTTAGATTTGACTAATTCAGCTCTGATCCAGGTGTAATAACGGTTTTGATGGTTAATGGAATGATCGAATGGTGAGCAATGGCCCCGCCCTAGAATTTATCGATGCCTTGATGGTGGCTCAGACCGGAAACCGTTTGAGTGCCGTGCAGCGGGCCCTGTTAAGCGCATCGTGGTCAGGGGAACGGCAGAGCTATGACCAGATTGCCGAGTCGTGCGGCTATTCGCCCCATTATCTGCGCAAGCATGTCGGCCCGCAGCTTTGGCAGATGCTCTCAGATCTCTTGGGCGAGAAGGTAACAAAAATCAACTGCCGCATGGCGATCGCCCGACAGATGGCGTTAAATCCCTCAATCGCGATCGCCTCCCCTGCGCCACAAGGGAACGGAGAATATCGGGAGACCATACCAGACACGCTGCCCCACTGCGACTGGGGCGAGGCCGCCGATGTGGATGTGTTTTATGGACGGCAGCAGGAGCTAGAGACGCTGTTGCAATGGACAGGGCAGACGGGGCAGACGGGGCGATCGCCCATAGGGGAACCCGGAGCGCTCCGCTGTCGCCTGATTGGAGTATTTGGGGTGGGCGGCATTGGCAAAACCCATTTGTCGATTAAGCTGGCGCAGCAGGTGACTGATTTTGATTGCATCATCTGGCGATCGCTCCGTAATGCCCCCCCGTTGACAGAGCTTTTGGCCGATTTGCTGCACACCCTGACGCGATTTGCGGGAGACGCGGCCGGGAGCACTCAGCCCAGGCGCTTACCCGATGCTGTTTCTGGCCGCTTGAGCGCCCTGATTGAACAGTTGCGATCGCAGCGCTGCCTGCTGGTTTTAGATAATGCCGAAACCCTTTTGCGCGGCGGAGACTATAGTGGCCACTATCGCGACGGCTATGACGACTATGGGCAGCTCTTGAAACGAGTGGGAGAAACGCAGCATGGCAGCTGTCTACTGCTGACCAGCCGCGAAAAGCCGCAGGAATTTGGCATTTTGGAAGGTGCTACCCTACCGGTGCGATCGCTCTACCTCAAGGGGCTTTCACCCCAAGCCGGGGGGCAGATTCTTGGCGCTAGGGGGATTGATCTGAGTTCTGATCGGGGTTCGGCGGCCGTCAGTAGCGAGTTGGTCTATCGCTATGGCGGCAACCCGCTGGCCCTAAAAATCGTCAGCACCACCATTCAGGAACTATTTGACGGCAATATTGCCCAGTTTTTGCAGCAGGAAGCGGCCATAACCGACGAAATTAGCGAACTGCTCGATCAGCATTTTGTCCGGCTGGCGGCGATCGAGCAAACGGTGCTGTATTGGCTGGCTGTAGCGCGGGAACCGATTACTCTATCGACCCTCTGCGATGACTGGATTGCGGCACCTCCCCGGCGGCAAATCTTAGATGCGCTGAAGTCGTTAGGGCAGCGATCGCTAATCGAAAAACACGACGGATTGTTTAGCTTGCAGCCGGTGGTGATGGAATATGTGAGCGATCGCCTGACTAACGCTATACGTGACGAAATTATTCATAATAACGCAAGTTTTGAGCTGCTCAATCAACATACCTTACTCAAAGCAGAAGCAAAAGATTACATCCGCGATATTCAAATCCGACTGCTTTTAAAAC
>DATNOW010000858.1:0-2486 GCA_036703515.1 Chroococcidiopsis sp. | reverse complement strand
AGTTAGGGTATAAATCCCGACAGCCATGGATGGGAAACTGTGCGCTCACGACTAGGTAGTTGAACCTATAGCTTACCGTAGAACGAGAGCAACTTTGCCCAGATCACGCAGCCAGTCTGGTTAGTCCCCAAGCTGGCTAATCCCAAAGCTGGCTAATCTTAAAACTGGCTAATCCCAAAGCTGGCTAATCCTGAAACTGGCTAATCCCAAAGCTGGCTAATCCTGAAAGGGCGATCGCCCTACTCACCAGGCTCGACGGCTTGATGTTCGTCTATAGGGGGGTGATAGCCGCGCTCAAAGGCATAGCGAATCAGCTGCGAGCGGTTTTCTAGCTCAAGCTTGCTGAGGATGTTGCTGAGGTGGGTTTGTACAGTGCGCGGGCTAACAAATAGGCGATCGCCAATCTGCTTATTGGTATAGCCTTGAATCACTTCCCAAAAAACCTTTTCTTCGGCGGGGGTAAGCGGCAGCGGAGTTGGGGCGGCGCTGACGGCAGGCTGGGCAGGCGGCGCTTGGATCGACTGCTGCATCAGCCGAATAATCTCGGAATGGATGCGACGCGATCGCTCCAGTTGAGCTTCGATTTTGGCAACTAGCTCCTTGGGCTCAAACGGCTTGACGAGGTAATCGTCGGCCCCAATCTGATGACCCTGCACCCGGTCGTCGAGATCCTTGCGGCTCGACAAAAAGATAAACGGTACCAATTGCCCAGAGCGGCTCGCGCGCAGACGCCGACAAAATTCGAACCCGTCCATCTCTGGCATCATCACATCCGAGACTACGAGATCGGGCGAGTTTTGTTCAAACAAAGACAGTCCTTCGACTCCGGATCCGGCATCATGCACGAGATAACCGCGCTTTTGCAGGTAGCGAATCATAGCCGTTCGGAGAGTAATATCGTCATCAACGAACAAAATCTTCTTCATCTCAGTTCCCAACGCTAGCAGGGTTGATCTGCCACAACGAAGCAATGCTCAGAGCTTTCGACTGATCAAAACCATCATCTAGCTTTTTCAAGGTTTGGTGACGCCATTGGCTTGAAAAAGAGCGTTTGATGTTTAGCAAAATCGAAATTCCTAGTGATTCAACGGATGATGCAGATGCCGACTCAAGCTAATCAAACCCACTCTATATCAATCCAGGGTATGACACTTTTTCACAATGCGGAAAAATTAAATGGTGGATTTACCTCTGCACAATGGCACCACTCATCACCGACGATGGTCGCGTTATCTTCAACCCTACATAGCTGAAGTTACGCCCTATTCTCTATCAGTATTCCCTCTGCGGATCTTAAAAGTTTAAATTAAACAAGCTCGAATACTAGAAAATTAAACCGGATGCAACGTTGGGTTTGCCCATTGTCTTAGAGCTACTAGCTCAACACAGAGGCTTGTTAACCCCAAAACTTTGCTAAAAGCGCTAAACGCTGTAAACAGCTCTCGATGCGGCAACAGCTGACTTTGGTCTCAACCAGATTCGCGTATACCCAGTGTATTGGATAATTTTGGGGCGTTCAGTGCTCAATCCAAAACCCAATGGATGAAGCTCTAATCATTTTTTATCAGGAGTCTCCGTCGGTTATGTTCGACAAAATTACACCGCCAACTATCGGTTCTAAGGTCACCTTTGCCAACGGCCAACCGATTGTGCCGAATGATCCAATCATCCCGTTTATTCGTGGAGATGGCACGGGAGTGGATATTTGGCCTGCGGCTCAGCGGGTCTTTGACGCAGCGGTGGCAGCGGCCTATGGGGAGGCGCGCAAGATTGTCTGGTTTAAGGTCTATGCCGGAGACGAGGCCTGCGATCTCTATGGCACCTACCAATATCTGCCCGAAGATACGCTCAACGCCATTCGAGAATATCGGATTGCGATCAAGGGGCCGCTGACGACTCCCATTGGCGGCGGGATTCGCTCTCTCAATGTGGCGCTGCGGCAGATTTTTGATTTGTATGCCTGCGTGCGTCCGTGCAAATACTATGAGGGCACGCCTTCACCTCACAAAACCCCCGAAAAGCTAGACGTGATTGTCTATCGGGAAAATACAGAAGACATCTACTTGGGCATTGAGTGGAAGCAGGGCAGTGAGATTGGCGATCGCCTGATCAAATTGCTCAACGAAGACCTGATCCCCGCCACCCCCGAACATGGCAAAAAACAGATTCCCCTCGACTCCGGCATCGGCATCAAGCCGATCAGCAAAACGGGTTCGCAGCGTCTAGTCAGACGGGCGATCGCCCACGCTCTGCGCCTCCCCCCCGCCAAACAGCAGGTGACGCTGGTGCATAAGGGCAACATCATGAAATACACCGAAGGCGCGTTTCGAGACTGGGGCTATGAGCTAGCCACCACTGAGTTTCGGGCTGAGTGCGTCACCGAACAAGAATCGTGGATTCTGAGCAACAAGGAAAAGAATCCTGACCTCAGCATCGAAGACAACGCCCGGATGATTGAGCCCGGTTACGATGCCCTCACCGCCGAG
>DATNOW010000857.1:0-5013 GCA_036703515.1 Chroococcidiopsis sp. | reverse complement strand
TTCGCCGCCGCTGAGGGCATCGACCTGCTTCATCACCATATCTTTGCTAAACAGGAAGCGCCCTAGCAGCGTCCGCACCTCTTCATTGCTCCAGTCGGGCACTTCGTCGTGGATGGTGTCGAGTACGGTTTTGTCTAAGTCCAGTGCTTCGGCCTGGTTTTGCTCAAAGTAGCCGGGTATGACGTTGTGATCGCCCATTTTAATGGTGCCTTCTGAGGGCTTTTCCATCCCCATCATCAGCCGCAGCAGGGTCGATTTTCCGGCTCCGTTGGGGCCCAAAAAGGCAATGCGATCGCCCCGTTCGACCAGCAGGTTTGCCCCTAAAAACAAAATCTTGTCGTCGTAGGTGTGGGTTAAGTCATTGACAATCACCACCTCACGACCGCTGCGGGGGGCGGGGGGAAAGCGGAAATGGAGCGTCCGTACATCGCCGATCGGCGCTTCAATTCGCTCGATTTTCTCTAGCTGCTTTTCGCGGCTTTTGGCCTGGGTGCTGCGCGTGGCACTGGCCCGGAACCGATCGACAAAGGCCTGCTGCTTTTCCAGTTCTTTTTGCTGCCCTTCATAGGCTGCCAACTGCGCCTGCTTGGCCTCTTCTTTTTGGGCTAAGTACGACGAATAGTTGCCCAGATAGGTGGTCGAGACGCCCCGTTCTGTTTCTACGATTTGGGTGCAAAGCCGATCGAGAAATTCACGGTCATGGGAAACAATCACCATTGGGGTATTCAGACCCTTGAGGTAGACTTCTAACCATTCAATGGTTTCCAGGTCGAGATGGTTTGTCGGTTCGTCCAGCAGCAGCAAGTCTGGCTGTTGCAGCAAGATTTTGCCCAAACTCATCCGCATTTGCCAGCCGCCGCTATAGGAACTAACGAGGCGATCGCCCGCATCGGCATCAAACCCCATTTCTGGCAAAATCTTCTCAATCCGCGACTCTAGGCCATAGCCATCGAGCCCTTCAAACTGCCGCTGGAGCCGATCCATTTTGTGGATCAACTCGTCCAACTCTTCGGGAGTGGCAGTTTCCATGTCGCGGTGCACCTGCATCAGCGACTCATGCACCTCATTGGCCACCACAAACGCCCGCCAAAACTCTTCCCGCACCGTCCGCTGCGGATCGACCTCAAACTCTTGGGTCAAGTAGGCAATATGCAGGCTGGCAGGGCGGATGATTTCGCCCGTGGTGGGTTCGACCTCGCCCATGATCACCTTGAGCTGGGTAGACTTACCGGCACCGTTGACGCCCACTAGACCAACGCGATCGCCCGGCTTAACTTCCCAGTTAATATCCTTCAAGACTTCGCCCGTCGGGTAAATTTTGCTGATATGTTCTAAGCGCAGCATGATAAAAATCCAAATAACAGAGACAGGACGAAATACTGGGCGTCGCTCGGTAGCCGTATCAATTGGAACGAAAGTCCAATTCATACAGCCCCAAATTCATACCAGCAGTCAACAACACCCGAAATAGCGAAGGGGGAAGATCAGGGCACAGCGGCCAAACGAAAATGCCCTCTCGCTGAATAGCGATGGAATCACCCCTTTAATCTTAATGAATTTTAAAACTTGATGAGCCTATTACAAAACCTTATTTGTGTCATTAGCTGACAAATGTCCTCAACGATTGCTCTAGCCGCTTGGTTCATCCGCATAGTTTGGAGATGAGCAAGGCACCGCATAATTATTTCATAATTATTTAATGTTTAGCGATGCACCTCCGCATTGGCCACCCCGGTCTGTCCGCAGTGCGCCCTGAGGCTATTCTCCTAGCGGTTCCCTTGACAGTTCTTTTAAAGCTCTTTTGACCCTGCATAAAAAACAGCCCTAAAATGGCTCTATTTAGTACCGTAGAAATACCCTAGCGCGTCAGAGCAATGGGATTCTACCCAGACCCACGATCATGGTGCCTCTACAAGTGACGAGTTCGATTTTGGCTATCTGTAAATCGTTTTCTCTATCCGTGAATCGTAAGGAGAGTTTTGGGTGGATACATCGCTGCTGCGGGTCTTGATCATCGAAGAATCGGATACGGAGGCGCTGCGGGTGGTCGATGAGCTCCAGCGCAGTGGATTCACCCCTGTTTACGAACGTGTTGGTAGCCTAGAGGCGATGACTGTCGCCCTATCGCAGCGATCTTGGGAGATGGTGATCGCCAATGCCAACCTGTCTCAGTGCAGCCTTGACGCCGCCCTCAAGGTTTTGCAAGAGCATGGAATCGATATTCCGCTTGTTGTAGTTCCCAGCAGTACCGGGAAAGATGCCCTCTCTCCCGGCGCTTGCCTTTCAGCCCCTGATGCCCCGCAATGTCCTATGGATACTCCAATGCTCGCTCCCTCCGAGCCAGTGTCTGTTAGTGCCTCACCGAGCAATCGAGCGTCGTTGACGCCACCGGCGATCGCCCCCCTTGGCGCTGCGCTGTTGCCCATTAGCTCGACTGAGGCCAACCTCCTGGCCCTGATTGAGAATACCCAAGATGCGGTCTGGTCTATCGACACTCACTACCGCATCGTGACGCTCAATTCGGTGTTTAAGCGGCAGTTTGCGGCGGTCTATCAGGTGCAGCTATCAATCGGTACCCCTGTGCTGGAGGGGTTGCCGCCTGAGGAATATGTAGCCTGGAAGGGCTACTATGACCGGGCGTTGGGGGGCGATCGCTTTGCGGTCGAGCTACACTACGATTCCCCCGATGCCCCGACCGATATTGAGGTATCCTTTAGCCCCATCCTCACCGAGGGCGGGATCACCGGGGTTGCCATTTTTGGGCGCGATATTACCGATCGCAAACGGGCAGAGAAGGCCCTACAGCAAGCCAAAGACCAGTTTCAGGCCGTGCTCGATGCGGTGCCGGGCTGCGTCTCTTGGTTTAGTTCTGACCTCCACTACTTGGGGATCAACCGCTATCTGGCGGCCACCTTCAACGTTCGTCCTGAAGACTTTGAAGGCCGTCCCCTTGGCTTTATGGAAGCCAGTCCGGGCTTTGCCGAGTTTGTCCAGGCGTTCATCACCGGCTCCGTCAAAGAAAGCTCCGTTGAAATTGCCGCCCGCGTTGGGGATGAACTGCGCAGCTATTTGGTGGTCGCCCAAAAATATGCCCAAGAGCAAGCCGCTGTCTTTGTTGGTATTGACATTAGCGATCGCCATCGGATTGAAGAAGCCCTGCGCGAAAGCCAGGAGCGGTATGCCCTAGCGGTACAGGGAGCCAACGACGGTCTATGGGATTGGAACCTCCGTTCCAATGAAATTTATTTTTCCCCCCGCTGGAAAGCGATGTTGGGCTGTAGCGACAGTGAAATCGGCAACACCCCGCAAGAGTGGTTTCAGCGCACCCATCCCGATGAGAGCAAGTGGCTCCAAGCCCAAATCGTGGCCCATTTGGAAGGGCGCACCCCCCACTTTGAAATTGAGCATCGCATGCTGCACAGCGACGGTCACTATCGCTGGATGCTGAGCCGAGGGCTTGTGGTGCGCGATCAAGACCAGGTGGCCTATCGTATGGCGGGTTCGCAAACCGACATTACCGAACGCAAGCGGGCTGAAGAGCAGTTGTTGCACGATGCCCTGCACGATGGTCTAACCGGGTTATCCAATCGGGTGCTGCTGGTCGATCGCTTGGGGCAGGCGATCGAGCGGGCAAAGCGGCAGAGCGACTATCAGTTTGCGGTGCTGGTCTTAGATGTGGATCGGTTTAAGGTGGTCAACGATAGCCTCGGGCATAAAATCGGGGATCAGCTGCTGGTGGCGATCGCCCAGCGATTGGGCGAGTGCATCCGGGCGGGAGATACCCTAGCCCGACTGGGCGGCGACGAGTTTACCATCTTGATGGACGATATCAAAGCGCCCAGCGAGGCCACCCGGCTGTCTGAAAAGATTCACCAGGCCATGCAGTTGCCCTATAACCTGGGTGAGCAAGAGCTGTTCGCCACCGTTAGCATTGGCATTGCTTTTAAAGACGCGCAGTTCGACAAACCCGATGATCTGCTGCGCAATGCCGATACCGCCATGTATCGGGCTAAAGCCCTGGGGCGATCGCGCCATGAAATGTTTGACAGCGCCATGCATACCCGAGCCGTTGCCCTGCTACAGCTTGAAACTGACCTACGACGGGCGATCGCCATTAGCTGTGTCGACGATCCGTCGCAGGAATTTCAGATGTATTATCAACCCGTCGTTTGCTTGGGTTCCGGCAAGATCGCTGGGTTTGAAGCGCTGGTGCGCTGGCGGCACCCAGAACGCGGCATGGTTTCCCCCGCCGAATTTATCCCGGTTGCCGAAGAAACAGGCTTGATCATCCCCTTGGGCGAATGGATTCTGAAGGAAGCCTGCTGCCAACTGCGCAAATGGCAGAGCCAGTTTCCCCATCTTTCTCCCCTGTCGATGGGGATCAACCTGTCCACGCGCCAATTCTCCCAAACCAACCTGGTCGAGCAGGTTAAGGCCATTCTGGATTTGTCAAAGCTGGCGGCCAACGACATCGAGTTCAACCTCAAGCTAGAGATTACCGAAAGCGCCATCATGGAAAATGTGGATGCTGCTACAGCGGTGCTCAAAGAGCTGAAAGCGCTGGGCGTGCAGCTGTTGATCGATGACTTTGGCACCGGCTATTCGTCCCTCAGCTACCTGCATCGGTTCCCCATTGACACCGTTAAAATCGACCAATCCTTTGTCAGCCGCATGGGTTCCGACAACGACAGCGAAGAAATCGTCCGCGCCATTGTCACCCTATCCCATAATCTCGGCATGAACGTCATCGCCGAAGGGGTCGAAACGGCAGAGCACATGCGTCTCTTGACGACCATCGGCGCTGAGTACGGCCAAGGCTATTTCTTCTCCCGTCCGCTGGGCTGTGAGGCGACCGAGGATTTACTCAACGCCGATCCCTGCTGGCTGAATGCCTAAGCTGTCCTGGCATGGTCTGGCATGGTTATGCTGGGCTATCTTCGCTCATCAGCACAGACTCAACAAACTCGTAGAGTTCTGCTTCGGGGCGATTGTCCAATTGCCGATCCTTGAGGT
>DATNOW010000856.1:0-2191 GCA_036703515.1 Chroococcidiopsis sp. | reverse complement strand
CGGGCGGGCAATATTTTGGTGTCGTTTAATAACTATCCAGCGCGGCGATCGATTCCGTTTGTCGATCAATTTGCCCAAGTCAGTACCCAGTTGGCCCAGTTCACGCCGCAAATTGCGACGGCTTTTGATGTGGAGTTTACGCCATCGCCTGAGGAGACCAATCGGCTGATTGCCGAATGCTATACAGTGCGCCGCAATTTGCTGATCAAGTTCACCAAAGATGACATCGACCAGACGCGATCGCTCACCCAAGTGATGGAACAGCGCTTCCCGGAGATGACCGCGCTGCAACTGCTCAAGGGCAACCATCTGACGCCGCTGGGGCAAGAGGTCAAGTGGAAGGCCGGTGACGAATTTTCACCCTTTGACGCGATCGCCCAGTTTGTCAAACAGGAAGTCTATCGCGACTTTAACCAGTTCAAACGGGAAGTGCTGCACTGGCTTAACCCATTGGCTTAACCCACTGGACTAGACCAAAAGTGTCTGGGGTTCCCGGCCATGAAAAATAAAAAATCCCTAGCGTGAGCCAGGGATTAATTCAGGGTGCATCTACCACTCCATTCTTCCTAGGGTGGGGGTGGCAGTCAGGACAGATCGCAAAAAATCTCGCCAGAAATTTGCAGACGGGACGATGCGACGGTGTCACGTTCGCGCCGCAGAATCGCCCTGGCCACGACTCTGCTTGTTTTGGCCGCCGTGGGTATCTTGCTAAAAGCCGCATCCAGCGTAAATTGGTAGTAGATGAAATCTGGGAGTCGATGAAATTCAGCCCAGATTTCGTCATGAGCAGTCTTGATGTTTACGCGTGCAGGCGTCTATGCAGTTTGGTCCCGGTTTTCTGCCAACGTTTCTCTACTATTTCTCTGGCACAGCCCTGGTGTTTGCCTTTATTACCGCAAAAGCGCTAGGTGTCGGCTTTGGCAGCGGTTTACCGCAGCAGGTTGGGGCCGCCGGAGGTGTGGCAGCCGGGCTGCTGGCGGGCTATTTTTATCGCACCACCACCATGACCATTGCCTTTAAAGATAAAAAAGCCAAGAATGCATTTGTGACGACCCTTAACGACGCCATGAGCAAACTCGGCTATCGCGCCAGCGAACCGCTCGACGAAGGCGTATTGGTCTATGAAAAGCCCGGTATCGCCAAGTTTCTGTCGGGTAAGGTGTTTGTCGAAATCACCGATAGCGAAGCAACCCTGGCCAGCCGCGCTTTGCAGGTCAAGCAGTTACAAACGGTGATTCAGTAGGGTGGGATGGGCTTGATCCTCCTTGTGAAGACGGGGATCGGATCCGAAGTCCCTCTTTTTAAGGGGGATTTAGGGGGATCAAGCGACCCTTCAAACTACTCCGTGACGGCAATTTTGAGCGTGTGGCAGAAGCTCTCTAGCGATCGCAACCCTTCGGTGGGAGAACCCTCTGCTAGCCGTTTGACAAAGGCACTGCCCACAATCACCGCATCTGCACCCCACTGCATCACCTGGCGGGCATGTTCGGGTTGGGAGATGCCAAAGCCGACCCCGATCGACTTATCGGTCAAAATTCGCATTTCTTCCAATAGCTCTTGGACGCGGCTTTCGACCTGGGTGCGCACCCCCGTGACACCGATGACGCTGACTAGGTAGATAAACCCTTGGGATTTTTCAGCGATCGTCTTAATCCGCTCTGGGGGAGTGTTGGGGGTGACGAGCAGGGTCAGGTCGATGCCAATCTCAGCGGCCGGGTTGAGGACAATTTCGGCTTCTTCCAGCGGCAGATCGGGCACCACTAGCCCCGCTACGCCCGCCGCTTTGATGTCTCGCAGAAAGGTTTCAATGCCGCGATTGAGGATCGGGTTGTAATAGGTAAACAGAATAATTGGCGCACGCAGCTCAGGGCTGACCTCTTTCACCATCGCCAAGACATCTTCGAGGCGAGTGCCGTTGGCTAGGGCGCGGGTCGCGGCTGCCTGAATCACCGGGCCATCGGCCAACGGGTCAGAATAGGGAACCCCTAGCTCAATCACGTCTGCCCCATTGCGATCGAGAATTTTTAAGGCTTCGGCCGTTGTCTTGAGGTCGGGGTCACCCGCTGTAATGAAGGGAATTAGAGCACACTGGCCGCGATCGCGCAGCGTATGGATGCAGTCGGAGACACGAGCCATCGTTCGACGTTACCTTGCAGAGATGAACAGTGAATAGATACCCAAAAATCATCTC
>DATNOW010000855.1:0-4558 GCA_036703515.1 Chroococcidiopsis sp. | reverse complement strand
ATGGCGCTTTAGACTTTCTTCAGCCAGCTAAACATAGCCCGCAGATCCTTACCGACTTCTTCGATCGGGTGCTCGGCTTCGCGGCGACGCATGGCGGTAAAGCCGGGCTTGCCTGCTTGGTTTTCGAGCACAAACTCACGGGCAAACTGCCCGGTCTGGATTTCGGTGAGGATTTTGCGCATCTCAGCGCGGGTGGCATCGGTAACGATGCGTGGCCCACGGGTGAGGTCGCCGTATTCGGCGGTGTTCGAGATGCTGTCGCGCATCTTGGCCAGGCCGCCTTCGACGATCAAGTCAACGATCAGCTTGACTTCGTGCAAGCACTCAAAGTAAGCCAACTCGGGCTGATAGCCAGCATCCACTAGGGTTTCAAAGCCCGCTTTGATCAGCGCACTCAGACCGCCGCAGAGCACCACCTGTTCACCAAACAGGTCGGTTTCGGTTTCTTCGCGGAAGGTGGTTTCCAACATGCCAGCGCGGCTGCCGCCGATGCCTTTGCCATAGGCCATGGCGCGATCGCGAGCTTGACCCGACGCATTTTGGTAGACCGCAAACAGGCAGGGCACGCCTTCGCCTTGGGTGTAGGTGCGACGCACCAAGTGACCGGGGCCTTTGGGCGCAATCATGACCACGTCAACGTTGGCGGGCGGCACGATTTGGGCAAAGTGGATGTTAAAGCCGTGGGCAAAGGCCAACACCTTGCCGTCGGTGAGGTGCTGCTCGATTTCGTTGGCATACACCGTTTTCATCGCTTCGTCGGGCAACAAAATCATGATGAAGTCTGCCGCTGCTGCTGCATCCGAGACCGACTTCACCGTTAGCCCTTCGGCCTCAGCCTTGGCCACCGATTTGCTTCCAGGATAGAGACCGACGATCACATTCACGCCGCTATCTTTGAGGTTGAGAGCATGAGCGTGCCCCTGAGAGCCATACCCGATAATTGCGACCGTTTTTCCAGCTAATAGGTCAAGATTTGCGTCTGCGTCATAGTACATGCGAGCCATAGCGTCTCTCCGTCCGGGAAGCGAGTGAGTGATAAATATTTTTTGCAAGCTCTTGATTTTACCAAACTATGACGGCGCTCTGAAATGACAGCAATCTTAAAAAACAGCCTTAAAGATAGCCTTAAAGGCAGCGATCGCCCCCTAACATGCAGTTTCTAGAGGGCGATCGCATATAGATTGCCTATAGATAGAGGCTGGATCTTGCAGTGGAAAACAGATAGCTAGATCGCTTTATCGTCAACGATCGAGCGAATGCCCTCGATTGTGGCCGGAATCGACGCCGGATCGATAAACATCACCTTGCTGCTGTTGCTGTTGCCGATCGCCGTGCCCATTTCCATATAGTTTTGGGCCAAGATAAAGCGCAGCGCTTCGGCCGCCCGGGGATCGCCCTGCATCGCCTTGCCGATAATCTGAATGGCTTCTGCTGCCCCCTGTGCCTTGAGGACGCGCTCTTGACGTTCAGCCTGCGCTTTAAGAATGGTGGCCTTTTGCTGACCTTCGGCGGCCAGGATGGCGGCTTTTTGCTGCGATTCTGCTTCTAGCACTTGGGCTTCAGCCCGCCCTCTAGAGCTATTCACGGCGGCTTCCCGTTCCCCTTCGGAGTTGAGGATGGCAGCCCGTTTGCGGCGTTCGGCGGTCATTTGCAGCTCCATCGACTCTTGCACCGCTTTAGACGGCACGATGTCGCGCAGCTCGATGCGGGTAACTTTCACGCCCCAGGGATCGGTGGAGAGGTCGAGTTCACGCAGCAAAATCTCGTTGATTTCTGAGCGAGCGGTAAAGGTTTCGTCGAGTTCTAGCTTGCCCATCTCAGCCCGAATCTGGGTCAGCACCAGGTTGACCATAGCCAACTGCAGGTTTTGCACCTTGTAGTAGGCTTTTTCCAGATCAACGATGCGCCAGTAGACGACAGCATCCACCGTGATCGCCACGTTATCGCGGGTAATGCAGGGCTGGGGCGGAATATCGAGCACTTTTTCGCGGATCGTTTCTTGGTAGACGACGCGATCGAGGAACGGCATCATCAGGTTTAAGCCGGGCGACAGCTTTTTGCCGTTGTAGCGCCCTAGGGTTTCGACCAAGGCCTCGTTGCCCTGGTTGACGATTTTGACCGAACCGGCCAGCGCCGATCCACCAATGCCCAGAAAAATCAGAAATCCAAGTAGCTCGCCCATGGTGAAGCAATCCTCCCTAGCGCAGTGAAATGTAGCAGTAAAACGTTGCAGTGAAATATTGCGGTGAATATTAATCGTGATCTGGGGTCAGCAGGTTTTGGGGCATGACAATCAGAGTGGTGCCTTTGCGCCCCACCACATAAACGGACTGGTTGGGGGCGATCGCCACCTCGTCATCGCTGCATCGGGCCGCCCACGAATTGCCCTCATACAGCACTCGCCCCGTTTGCCCAGCCGGGATTTCGGTTAGGGTTTCAGCTTCAGCGGCATCAAAACTAGTGGCTGCCTTGCCCTTAGGCACCAATCGCCGCGTGGCCAGCGTCAGCACCACCGATAGCACCAGCCATGCCAACACTTGCAGCCCAAAGGAAAGCTGAGGCACCACAAACAGTAGCAGCCCCACGGCGATCGCACTCAGCCCCATGGTCAATTCAACAAAGGCGGTTGGCAGGAGAAACTCCATGCCGCAGAGGATAACCCCTGCAATTAACCAGACGACGGTAGGACTCAGCGACATACGGTTTAAATCAGCGCAACGGCATCAGACGAATTGGGGATCAGGCGATCGGGGGATCAGGTGAGTGGGTTTCGCACGAAAGGCAGAGGGAGTATCCGGCGATTAGGAACCGCGTCGGTTGGCAATAGGGCTGGGCGTGCGGGCTAGACGTGCAAGCTAGATTCGGGGTGACGTTGCAGATTGAGCGCTGTTAGCTACACTGAAGAGTCAGTATTTTCCAGACCGAGTTTGGCGATTGGGGGCAACCGCCTATTGACAAACGGCCCTGCGTTAGAGAGAGTTATTCATCCGCTTACGCGGGGGATGGCGTGATCCCCAAAGCAACCTGAGTGATTGAGATGTGCTGGCCTCAATCTAGCCTAGCTCGGGTCAATTGCACGATTTCAGCAACCTATTTTTAAGACTTAAGGCTGCGTTTCTAAGATTATTGGATTTTTTAAGACGATTGAGACGATTAAATTGATATCTGCATATGAATCGTACTTCTGTGCTCCTCCAATGCCCCAACCCCACCTGTCTGCACGATGCCAATGTCGCTGGGCAGCCTTGGTGCGAACGCTGTCAAACGCCGCTGTGCTATCGCTATGTCTGGGCTGTGGGCGATGTGGCGCGTCAAGTGCCTGCCAATGTGCTGGTGGGCGATCGCTACTATGTGATCGCGCCGCAGGTGTGGCTCGACACCCAGCCCGCCCTCTTGCCTGAGGGGCTCGACGAACTGCCTCCAGAGGTGCGGCCCTATTTCAAGCTTTATTCCCATCGGCTGCATGTGCCCGTTGTCTATGGCTTTTGCCAGCTTGAGCCCGATACTGCGCCCGTGATGCTGCTAGAGCATGCCCCGATCGACCGCAAGGGGCAGGTGCAGCCTGCGATCGAAACCGCCTGGGAGCAGGCCACCGCTGTGCGTCAGGTCTATTGGCTATGGCAGTTGCTTGAGCTATGGCATCCGCTGAAGGAGGCGAATGCGAGCCTCAGTCTGCTGATCCCCGGCAATGTCAGGGTGGAGGGCTGGCGGGTGCGCCTGCAAGAGCTGTTGCTCACCCCCTTAGAGGGCGATCGCAGCCCCATGGGCGCATCTATGGGTACGTCTCTGCGGGATCTATCGGCAGTCTGGGCCGGCTGGGTGGCCCGCGCCCAGCCCGAAGTGATCGCCCCACTCCAGCAGATTTGCCAGCAAATGCAGAGCGATCAGCCGTCGCAAGCCAGCTTCCAAACCATTCGCGCGGCGCTCAATCAACTGCTGCTAGAGCAAGCGGCCCTGCTGCCGCTGAAGCTGACGGTGGCGGGCGCAACGACCTCTGGCCCGCAGCGCAGCCACAATGAAGACGCTTGTTATCCGCTGACCATTGGCATCCAGCCCCCCACCAACGATCCCCTGATCCCCAATTTGGCGATTATCTGCGATGGCATTGGTGGCCATGCCGGGGGGGAGGTGGCCAGCCAAATGGCGCTGCGATCGCTCCAGCTTCAGGTCTTGGCCCTACTGGCCGAGGTGGCCGAGGGTGAGGTCAGCCCGCCGGAGGTGATTGCCCAGCAGCTAGAGGCGATCGCCCGTGTGGTTAACAATGTCATTGCTGAGCAAAACAACGCCCAAGGGCGCGAGGCCCGCCAGCGAATGGGCACCACCCTGATTATGGCGGTGCAGATTCCCCAGAGCGTGCCCACGCCTACCGGGGTGGGCAATGCCCATGAGCTGTATCTGGTCAATGTCGGCGATAGCCGCGCCTATTGGCTCACTGCTGACTATTGCCACACCCTGACGGTGGATGATGATGTCACCTCGCGGGAGGTGCGCCTAGGACGCAGCCTCTATCGCGAGGCCCTGCGGCGCAGCGATTCGGGGGCGTTGACCCAGGCGATTG
>DATNOW010000854.1:0-3414 GCA_036703515.1 Chroococcidiopsis sp. | reverse complement strand
TGGATGGATCTGTCATTGGGTTTTATCAGAGCGACTATTAGATGGGCTGTCAGGGGTTCTGGTGCTGTCGGTTCTGTTCTTCAATATAGACTTCTCTACGATCTTGTCCATTAACTAGAACACGCTCAACCCGGACAATGCCGCGCACGTTGACCGTTTCACCCAATGGCTGCACGGGATCGCGGGTTAGCACCCAAATTTCGCCGGTGCTGTCCGTGAGTTGGTAGACCTGTGCCCCAATCAGCGGGGCGCGATCGCCCACCTGTCCCTGGATGGCGACGGTGCAATCGGCCGCTGGGCTTTGCAATACGGTCTGGATGGAATGGTGTTGACCCGGCCAACCCCAAAAGCAGGGGCGGGAGGGGCCTGAGCTACAGCTGGTCAGGGCGATCGCCAGCGATATTGCCCCGAGCAGGGTGCGGCGCAGCACGGCATGAGACTGGACGACTGATGGAGAAATCGCGATCGCCATAGGGCTAGGGTTGGGCGGGATCGCGATCGCCTGTGACGGTGGCAAACTCGGCCCCGTCGAGGACGTCTAGGGCGGCTTCGGTCAAGCGTTCGATTTCGCTTAAACCCTGAGATCCGGCGAGGTCGGCAATCTGGCTGAGAATCTGTTCTAATTGCTCAATTTGAGAGGCGGATAAGGTCATGGCGATCGCCCTGTTAGTGGGTGTAGATGGGTCATTGCTGTCCCCATTTATTGTGACGCAAATGGGGTAGGCCATGGGCGGGGCCGAAGTTGTTACTCAAATTGCAACCGTTCCCTATAGACCGATTTCGTTGCGCATACTGGGATTATCTTCACTCGGATTATTATCACCAGGAGGTGCCATCATGAATCGCCTTATCCGTCGGACGCGCCAGTCTGCACTTTTGCTGAGCACTGTCCTTGGCTGTATTGTGTTTTCGGGCTGTGCCCCTCAGGCCATGATGTCGGAGTCGACGGGGTCTGCCCCGGCCCCTGAAAATAGGGTGTCTCAGGGTGTGGCGGCTCCGGCCGGTGGGGCTCCGGCAGAGGGGGCTGCGACGGATGCGATCGCGACTAATGTGGCCTCCGCTCCGGCAGTTGCCCCCCAACTGGTCAAAACTGCCGAGCTGGTGATTACCGTCGATTCGGTGGAGCAAACCCTCGTCCAAATTACGGCGATCGCCCGTCAGCAGCAGGGCGATATCCTCAACCTCAACGACCAAACGCCCCCCGACGACTATAGCCGGCATACCGCTACCGTGCAGCTGCGGATTCCCCAGCTCAAGCTGGACGCTACGTTGGATGCGCTGGGCAATCTTGGCACCGTTCAGCGGCAGAGCCTCGCGGCCGAAGATGTTTCCACCCAGTTGGTCGATCTTAATGCCCGCCTGCGCAACCTGCGCCGCACCGAAGAAATGCTGCTCGATATTATGAAGCGCTCTGGCGATATGGGCGACGTGCTCAAGGTTTCCCAAGAGCTAAGCAACGTCCGCAGCTCGATCGAACAGATCGACGCCCAGTTTACCGCCCTCAAAAACCGTGTGGCCTATTCGGTGGTTAACCTCAGCCTGCAAGAGGCGATCGTGGCCACACCGCCCCAAACCGCCGTCAGTACCCAACTGCAAAACACCTGGGATGGCGCAACCCATTCCATTGGCAAAGTCACCGTCGATCTCCTCCAGCTTGGGATTTGGCTGTTGGTCTATAGCCCCTACTGGCTGGCGATCGCCCTTGCGGCCTACTACATTCGCCGCCGCTGGGGACGGGGAGCTGCCCATGGCCCTGCGGCGGCCCATGCCGAAACTTCTGGAACGACTGAGGCCTAGACCAGTTGCCAGCAAGTTACTGGCCAGCCAGAGACCACAGGCAGGCGCGCTGAAAACCCGTTACAGTAAAAGAATGTAAACATTTTTTCAGGAAGGGTTTGACCATCCATGCGTGTGATCTTGATGACTGGCAAAGGGGGGGTTGGGAAAACCTCTGTAGCGGCGGCAACGGGGCTGCGATCTGCAGAATTGGGCTATCGCACTCTTGTCCTCAGCACTGACCCCGCCCACTCGCTGGCCGATAGCTTTGATATGGAGCTAGGGCACGATCCACGCCAAGTGCGCCCCAACCTCTGGGGGGCTGAACTGGACGCCCTGATGGAGCTAGAAAGCAACTGGGGTGCCGTTAAGCGCTATATCACCCAAGTGCTGCAAGCGCGAGGCTTAGAGGGTGTTGAAGCAGAAGAACTGGCGATTTTGCCAGGTATGGACGAAATTTTTAGCCTGGTGCGGATGAAGCGCCACTACGACGAGGGCGAGTTTGATGTGCTGATCATCGACTCTGCCCCGACGGGCACCGCGCTGCGGTTGCTCAGTCTGCCCGAAGTCGCGGGTTGGTATATGCGTCGACTCTACAAACCGTTCCAGGCAGTTTCGGTGGCGCTGCGTCCCTTAGTTGAGCCGCTGTTTCGCCCGATCGCCGGATTTTCTTTGCCCGACAAGGAAATCATGGATGCGCCCTACGAGTTTTACGAACAAATCGAAGCCCTAGAAAAGGTGCTGACCGACAACACGCAAACCTCGGTGCGACTGGTGACCAATCCCGAAAAAATGGTGATCAAAGAGTCGCTGCGGGCCCACGCCTACCTGAGCTTATACAACGTCGCCACCGATATGGTGGTCGCCAACCGGATCATCCCTGATACCGTCACCGATCCCTTTTTCCAGCGCTGGAAAGAAAACCAGCAGCAATATCGTCAAGAGATCCACGACAACTTCCATCCCCTGCCGGTTAAAGAAGTGCCGCTGTATTCTGAAGAACTGTGCGGCTTAGAGGCGTTAGAGCGGCTTAAGGAAACGCTCTACGGCGATGAAGACCCGACGCAGATCTATTACAAAGAAACCACGATGCGGGTGGTGCAGGATCAAAACCAGTACAGCCTAGAGCTGTATCTGCCCGGTATTCCCAAAGAGAAGATCGAGCTGAGTAAATCGTCTGACGAACTCAACGTGCGGATTGGCAACCACCGCCGCAACTTGGTTTTACCCCAAGCGCTCGCAGCCCTCAAGCCCGCCGGAGCCAAGATGGAAGGCGATTACCTTAAAATTCGCTTTGCCTCCGTCTAGGGTTGCGGATTTAACCAAAGCTGAGAGCCACTAAAGAGCCGCTAAAAAAAGCACCGGATATCCTTTTCATCCTGGATATCCGGTGCTTTTTAAGTTAAGCAAGTAAATCTATTCACCGCTGGTCTGAAATTAAAGCAAATCCACATAGGCGGCCGAGACATAGCCCTGATAGGCCGGCAAATAAAGCCAGCGATCGCTACCGCCTACCCGTTCTCCAGCTACCGTCGTGGAATAGTCGTGAACGCTACCGGGCGACAGCAACCCCACCGACGCACTCGATAAGCGAGGGGTCGCACGCACATTCAGCGGATCGACTGAAGTCGCCACCCG
>DATNOW010000853.1:0-21673 GCA_036703515.1 Chroococcidiopsis sp. | reverse complement strand
CAAGCGGGATCAATAATCCCCAAATGGTTTAGAGCTAGGCTAGCCTTTTTAAAATTTGATCAAAAAATTTGATCACTTAACTAGGGGAATTATCAGGGTTGGGTGTGCATTTGTAAAGACAAGTAACAGAGAACACCTGTCTCACCTGACGGTAGGATGCAGGGGCAAGGACAGGCCATTAGAGTAAAACCTCATGCAATTACCCAAGCGCCCTCAAGCGCCCTTCAAACACCATGCATCACCTCCGCAAGCCCTTTGCATCGACTAACAGCAATGTTTTGCTGCTGGTGCTTTGCCAGGCATTGTCGATGACCGGCAATGTCATTTTGTTTACAACTGCTGCCCTGATTGGGCAAGCGCTGGCTCCCGATAAGTCGATGGCGACGGTGCCCTTAGCGCTGGCTCAGATTGCCACCATGATCGCCACGATCCCAGCATCGCTGTTGATGCGTCGGGTTGGGCGCAAGCTGGGGTTTGGAGTTGGCATTTTTGTTGGCTTAAGCGGTGCAGCCCTTGGCCTCTATGCCATTCTTACCCATCAGTTTGTCTGGTTTTGTCTGGCGACGATGCTGTTTGGCAGCTTCAATAGCTTTGTCGGATTTTATCGATTTGCCGCCGCTGAGGTCGCCCCATCTGGATTTCGCTCCCAGGCGATCGCCCTCGTGGTGGCCGGCGGGGTGGCGGCGGCCGTGGCCGGCCCGCAGTTGGCCAGCTGGTCGAAAGATCGCCTATATGGCGAGGACTTTGCTGGCTCTTTTGCGACGATTGCCGTGCTGATTGCACTATCGCTGCTGCCGCTGCTGTGGGTCAAAATCCCCCAGCTTTCGGCCAGTGAACGCCAAGAAAAAGGGCGATCGCTCACCGTGATCATGCGTCAACCCATTTTTATTGTGGCCGTGTTGGGCAGCATGTTGGGCTATGGCGTCATGGTCTTGGTGATGACGGCCACGCCGCTGGCCATGGTAGCCCATGCCCATCCGTTCCACGAAGCCGCTACCGTAATGCAGTGGCATGTCTTGGGAATGTTTGCACCGTCCTTTATTACTGGTTTCTTAATTGCGCGGTTTGGCGTTTTGCCGATGATGACCTGCGGCGGCCTGCTGAGCCTGATTTGCATTGCCATCAACCTAACAACGGCTGGATTCCTCAGCTATTCCATTGCGCTGCTGCTGCTGGGCATCGGCTGGAATTTGCTGTTTATTGGCTCTACCACGCTGCTGACCGAAACCTATGTACCGGCTGAAAAGACCGGTGTACAGGCCGCCCACGACTTTTTAATGTTTGGCTTCGTCGCGTTTTCAACCATCCTTTCGGGTAGCCTATTCCAAAACTTTGGCTGGACTATGGTTAACCTAGCGGGCATTCCGATGATGCTGTTGGTGTTAGCGGCCATCGGCTGGTTGGCTTACCACCGCACCGCGCTTAAGAGTCAGCCCACTCCTTAACTCACCTTGACCCACACCTTAATCCACACCTGAATTCACAGTGCAGGGTTAGGGGCACGTCGTCATTGCGATCGCGCCGGGGGCAGCAGTTGCGACAAATCGGCATGCATCAGCGCGATCGCCGGATCGCGCTGAATCGCATGGAAATAGCGTTTTTCTAAGCCTGAGCCCTCTTCATTGGGCTGCAACAGCGATCGCCCTTCTTCAAACAAGGCGTTGATTTGCTCGACGGTAACCGGCTCTTTGGCCTTTAAGATATCGTCAATCTGGACAATAAACTGCGAGATCGGGCGCAGCCAGCTAAACCAATCGTGGCTGATGACAAGCTGAAAAAACTCATTGGGGGATTGAATCCGCCCATAAAACTGTTCGTAGATAACGCGCTCAGAGTCAAGCAGGGTCTTGTGGAGCCGCAGCAGACCGAGACGAAACGTGCGCAGGCGTTTAAGCTCAAATTCGAGGGTGAGGTCAGAGGAAGACATGGAGCGATCGCAACGTAAATACACACTCTCCATCTTGACATATTCGTTCGCGCTCAGGCGTATCGCAACACTCCAGCCGCACTCCAGCCGCACTCCAGCCGTACTCCAGCCGCACTCCAACAGTATTCCGGCAGTATTGCGGCAGTCCTCCATTAGCACTCCATTGGAAAAGATTAAAAGAGGGTTGAGCGCAGCCGTTCGCAACCCGCCTCCCACGCTATGGCTTGAAGGGATAGAGATGCGTTTTTTCCAGCTTGCCATAATTGGGATTAGAGGGGTCATGTTGAAAATCCCAAACCCATTGCTGTAACTCAAAAGCAGTAATTCGATCTGCGGGCGGCGCAGTTTTATTGTGCACATCACCCAATGCCTCTAATAGCTGATCGCAGCGGGCGACACGTTCAGCATCGTTCTGATGACACTCTCTCAACGTTAAGCGATAGCGGGTATTCATGGGGGGATAGATAAACTGATCCGGAAAAACCTGCCGCGTTTCCCCCGAAGCGTAATGGGCAATCAGTTTGTCATAGGAAATTACGCCGGAGTTGTCGTAACGGGAAAACATTTGCAGAGAGGTGAACGGATAGTATTCCTGATGCTTTACCCAAATAAACGACATGCTGACCAGCAACACCGAGATTAAAACAGGGTAGAAAAATAGTCGCTGTGGCCGCAAGGGGCGATCGCGCTCTGATAAAGACCAACCCTGCTTCACCCAACCTCGCTTCAACCAACCTTGCTTATCCAGCCAGCGTCGCGTCTCCGTGTAGTCAAAAAAGATCAGCTGCACCAAGATCAAATCTAAGAACACGATATTTTGCAGAAACATGATGCCGAGATGGACAGCGGCCATGAGCACGGGCATGACCAGTCTCGCCCAGCGGAAGAACAGCACCAGTCCATAGGCTAGCTCACCATAAAGCCCCACCAGTCCGAATACAGCAAAGAAGATGTTGGGTGCATTGACCAAATGCAGAGAAATATCCCAATTGGTTTGTATCGGTTCTAAGGTTGTGGCTAGGAGCTTCGCCTTGAGGTTAATCGGGTCCCACCAATAAAAACCCGAATAATAAATCTTACTGAGACCAGCCTGCACGTAGGCAACCCCTAAGATCACCCAACAGGCATAACGCGACCAACCGTAAATGGCGGCGGGTTGATCGGCGGCGGGCACGGGCTGACCACGACGCCTTTTGAGCCAGCGATCGACCGATAGACCATCGTTGCAGGGGGTAAATGAAAGAATCGCCAGCAAATAAACGGGAATTAAACCGGTGTGATAAAACCAGGTATATTGCCGCAATATGCCGCCTAAAATCAAATAGCAAAGGCCTCCCAATGGTAAGACCCAACGGGTTTTGAGTCCAATCATGCCCAATAGCAACAGCAGCGCTGTTAGCCATTCAAACAGCTGCAGGCCCGTTTGATTGCGGGTGAACGCCTCAAAGCCAGGAATCATGTAGAGGTAATCGATCAGCCCCATCGAATGTCGAATGGCTACCGGCAGTAAAGCGCTGCTGGGCAAATCTTCCATCCAAAGGGTCATAATAATCAGCGTGCCGCAGACAATCATCCGAATAGCACCGAGGGATTCAGCCGTCGTTTCACCCACAAAACGCCGGAAAAAATAAGGGCTGGTCAATATCCAGACGAGGGCCGCAAAACTGAGCCCCATCACGAGGCCGGTTTCTGCGGATAGCTGGGGGGCAACCAGTCGCTCGAAGGCAACCCAGCCCAGTGCAAATACAACGCCGCTGAGGCAAATCAGCAAGCGGACGTAGCGTGTCTGCAAGCGCGCCAATGGAATACGTCGGCCCAGTGCATACGCGGCCATTAGCAGCCCGGCCAAGACACCAAACCCGATCAGCCACCGTCTGTTCAGATTCAGAAACATGCCTAGAGTCTTGAGAGGACTAGGAGGCGCAATTTGCTCAATCCGCAATCGAGGGATAGACAGGGTTTGCCAGGTTTTGCCGCCATCGGTTGAGCGATAGATCTCGGTCGTCGCTGAGCCAAAGCCATAAATGGTTTGATCGGTCGCATAATCTGGCGAAAATTGCAGCGATCGCCCCGACGAAGGGACTGCGCTCATGCGACCAATGCTGATGTTTGGGTTGCCCGCCGCCGTAAAGGTTTGCCCGCCATCGACACTCTTGAGCAGCCCTGTGCCCTGAACGCTGATCATCAGGGTTTGATCGTGGGCATAGTTGGGGGATAGGGCGATCGCCTCCACCCAAGATTGCGTTCCCAAGCCTGCACTGGTGAGCAATTGCCAGGTTTCACCCCGATCTTGGCTGCGGTAAAGACCATTTTGGCTGGCGGCAAACAGAGTTTGACTAGCGGCAAAGTCGGCAGAAATCGCCAGTTGAATCTCCCCGGCTTTTTCGAGGGGAGTCCCCTCGGTTAAAAGCTGCCAAGTTTTCCCGCCATCGATGCTCCGATAAACGCCCTGCGGGCCGTTGACAAACAGAGTGGAGTCTTGGGTGAAATTGGGCGACAGCACCAGGAAAGGCGAGTGGTTATCAACTTGGGCGGGGCCTTCCCCAATCTTCTGAAAGCTGTTGCCACCGTCCTGGGAACGGTAGATCAGCCCTTTTTGACTGGTGCTAAAGATGGTTTTGTCTTGCTTGAAGTTAGGCGAGATCGCTAGGGAAACACCTCGAACACTTTGATCTAAATTAACCAGCGACCAATTCTGCCCCTGATTTGCCGATCGCAAAATTGTTTGATAGAGAATGCTGGCAAATAGAGTGCGATCGCTAATATAGTTGGGCGAGATCTCAATATCAAAAAACCTGCGCGGATCTTGCTCTCCTTTCTCGATGTCAATCGGTTGAAAGCTCCCGGTAAATCGCGGCAGATACAGATCTTGGTTAATGGCGCGCCAAGTGTCTCCTCGGTCTTGACTGAGATAAAGCTCTCCAACATAGGTGGCAACCGCTAAGGTATTGTCTTGCTGAAAAGTCGGTGAAATAGCGAGGTCAATGATGGTGCCCAAGGAGAGTGTTTCGAGCTGTACCCAGGTTTGACCGCTATTTGTGCTCTTATATAAGCCGTCAAATCCACCTAAAAATAAGCTGTGGTCGGTATCAAAGGCGTTGGAAAAGCTAAAGTCTGAAAAGTGGGCGACCGCTTCGCTATCGGCCATCGCGTCGCGCGTCAAACCGTTATCGGCGTTGATCCACTGTCGCTGAGCGGCATCCCAATGCCAGTATCCTCCCTGCCAGGTGACGATCGACAGCTCACTGTTGGGTTGAACCGCGATATCTTCTACTCTGAGGTCATCTAACCCTTGATTTTGCTCAACGAGTGTTTGTCCACCGTTTGGCGATTGATAAACACCCTGCTGGCTGGTTCCAACCCAGAAGGTTTGGTTGTTAGCAAAATCCGGCGAGAAAACAATGCCACGGATGACATCGGCTTTGGGCAGGGCGATCGCAAACTTCCAGGTATCGCCCTGATCGTCTGAGCGATACAAATTACCTTTGGCGTCTGCCAAGAAAATGATGGAGCGATCGGGGCTCCAGGTTAGTGCTGTCGCCGACACATTCGGGTTTACCAGCTTCCAACTTTGGCCACCATCTTGGGTTTTGTAGAGCGTTTTTTCACCAATTTGGGCAAATACCAAATTCGCATCTGTCGGAGAAACTTGCAGCCACTTAATGTCTAAATTCTCTAAGCTGCCATTGACCCTTTTCCAGGTATCTCCGCCATCGAGCGATTGATAGATGCCTGCTTTTTCGGCAGATGTGTATAAGACATTTCGATCAGAGGGTGCCACTGCCAAGCTAGACAGGAACAATCCATTGTCTAAGCCATTTACCAACCGCGTCCAGCTATTGCCCCCATCGCTGGAGCGGAATAGATTATTTCTAACAATAATATAAACCGTACTATCCTCACTGTAAGCTGAGGAAACCTGTACGGCCGAAACAACATCATGGGGACGATGGGCATACGCAGGCTGGTCTCCTATGCCCCACATTACCAAACTGATAACCAGAGACCAAACCGTTGCGATTACGAGTTTTGGTAAAGAACGGCCGAAGAGACGCTGAAACATAGTGTTTTGAAATAATGATTTCGCAAAATAAATCGAATGACTCGATCTGTCTCCAGCAGGAAGCGATCGCGCGGAGTTTTACTAAAACTCGAATCCAGTAATAGGGATCCACCTTATAACGGTGGATCTTCGTTAACGAAAATCCACAAGAATTTAATTCAGAAACTTAATTCACCAGCTTAATATTCACCAGTTCAATTCAATAATTAATCCCTCAGATAACACAGAATAAACTTTATCAAAACGGCTATTAACGATTCTTTGAAAAGGTTTTATTAGACTTCGATTAGATTTTGACTAGACTTTGACTAGATCTTAATTAGACAACGGTACAGTACTGGGCAAGTACCTCCATGCAGTGGTCAAATGCCGCCTGCCCAGCGTCAATAGCCGGCTCGCTCAGATTGCTGTTGAGCTTCCTAGCATCTCTCACAATCCGACCCGCTTTGATATTACCTTTGTGATCGCCAAATCCCGGTTTTCCGGTTGTTTTCAGCAGGTGGTAGTCCTCTGATAAGGGCTGGCTAAGACTGAGAAATTGCCGGAGCTTGGATAACGTTAATTCTGTCTGGTTGAGCAACTGTTCGTAGGTGACGACCAACGTTCTCTCAGGATTGTTGATGAACTGGCTGTAGCGCTCTAGCTGACGGAGGCGATCGCCATAGTATTCAACCGCTGTCGCTTCATCCCAGTGCGGTTTGAGGTCAAGGATACTGCTCAAACTGCGCTGAGGCTCGCGCAGCAGAAAAATGTTGTAGGAATATTCAGACGCCAGAAATGAGTAATCTAAAAGCTTTGAGTTATGTAAGATTTTATCCAGGATGTACTGATGGTTCATCCGCAAATTGGCGAGGTCAGACAGTCTTCGCACCTCACATAACTCCGTATAAAGCTTGCGGGTCAGCTGCTTAAGATCCAGATCGGATCTGTAGACCGTGTGCGTCTCTCCTAGCCCAATAATTTCGGGGTTGCTGCTGAGAATATGAGTGAGCAGCGATGAGCCCGACCGCATATGGCTGAGGATGAACAAAAACTTACAGGGCGTGGGTCTAAATAAGATCTTTTGGGGTTCAGGAGAAGCATGAATTCGAAATTCTAAGTAATCTCGAACCAGCTTATTTTTTTTGCCCCGAACTATTTCTACTAAAGACTTTTGGGTATCCCTGATAATAGAGTTCATCGACTTTAACCTTGATTGTGAAATACGGAAGGCGGGGAAATACGCGGTGAAATACAACGGCGGGGAAATCAGAAAAAAACAAGCGTGTCGAAGAATCGAAGCTAATTTATCCGATTAATTCAACAACGGCCAGTCAACGATCTTGAGTCCACTCCAGAGCCAAAACCAATCATGCTGTACACAAAAGCCGCAGTCAGTCCAAATTGCGTTGATCCGTTTAGAGGGCGATCGCAGCCACCAAAACTCTGAGCTTCTTTATTCACCTATCCCCAATAAACTTTTGGGCCCATAGGATAAAACTAGTGAACGTACTAAACGCACGGAAGGAATTTGGCAGTCCGCCAAAGCGATCTTAGGCTGAGGCGAAGGGGAGGTTTTTCTAATGAACAATGGAGCAGAAGAGCAATTTTCTGGCAGGGGTAAATCGATTTTTAGCTTACCCATCAGGGCTTGTCTAGAACGTGCTAAAACGCTATATGCAGTAAATAAAATTACCGACAGTTTCTGGGTTTGACGCTTTCGTTAAGCTCGACTTTCCTGAATTGCATAAAACCGGAATATAGCCTTGGTTCTCAAGAAATCGCAGCACTTTTTCTGTACTTTGCTGCACGGTCTCTTGATCCGTTTAGAGGGCGATCGCAGCCACCAAAACCCTGAGCTTCTTTATTCACCTATCCCCAATAAACTTTTGGGCTCATAGGATAAAACTAGTGAACGTACTAAACGCACGGAAGGAACTTTGCAGTCCGCCAAAGCGATCTTAGGCTGAGGCGAAGGGGAGATTTTTCTAATGAACAATGGAGCAGAAGAGCGATTTTCTGGCAGGGATAAATCGATTTTTAGCGTACCAATCAGGGCTTGTCTAGAACGTGCTAAAACGCTATATGCAGTAAATAAAATTACCGACAGTTTCTGGGTTTGACGCTTTCGTTAAGCTCGACTTTCCTGAATTGCATAAAACCGGGATATAGCCTTGGGCCTCAAGAAATCGCAGCACTTTTTCTGTACTTTGCTGCACGGTCTCTTGATCCGTTTTACATTCAATTTCAGGATGCAGTGGCGCTTCGTAGGGATCATCAATACCCGTGAACTGTTTGATTTCTCCAGACCGTGCTTTTTGATAGAGCCCTTTGACGTCGCGTTCTTCGCACACCGATAGAGGTGCGTTAACAAAAACCTCGACAAAATCTCCAATTTTTTGCCTAACTTCGTTGCGAACCTCACGGTAGGGAGAAATTGCCGAAACCAAGACAATTACACCGTTTCTGCTCAGCAGATGAGAGACAAAACCAATGCGGCGGATGTTTTCATCTCGATCGGCCTTGCTGAAACCCAACCCTTTGGTTAAATTTTCCCGGACAATGTCCCCGTCTAGCACTTCGACTTTGAAGCCGCGAGCTTTAAGCTCTCGCTCGATCGCCATGCGGATAGTTGTTTTACCTGCACCGCTTAGACCTGTAAACCAAACTGTAACACCGCTATGTGTAATGCTCATATCTAAACTCAAACGGGAAACGGCTAGGGAAGAAGTTTATTTGAAAGTGAAAGATTTTGAGAGACTTTTCAATGAGGAGTTTTCATGCGCTCATTTCATGCGCTCAGAGTATTTGCGTAATATTGCATAGACGAGCAAATTCAAGCAAGAATAGTATTCGCAGCTTCATTGGATCTTTAAAATCCTCTCAGTGCTGATTTAGGCAAACTTAATCCAAAGCAAAAAGCTTACTGCACTTGGATTCTAGCCTAGATGCAATAAAACTTAAAAGTGATCAATTTCGGATAGAAATTCTGTCTAGATGAACTTATACCCACTTGGTGGTAATCACAGAGAGTGCAAGTGAACGCTTTATCGCAGCTTTAAAATCTCGGCGCTGCTTAATGACGCATTAATGACGCGATAATTTCAACCGATTAAGGAACGGAGCCCTAACTCTGGCAAAAATCGTTTCATGACCAGATTCGGTAACGCACAAATACAAGATGCAAGATGCAACGCATCAGGCAACCGGCAAGAAAACTATAAGGCATTGCAAGAGAATTACAACAGCGGCAGCCCTAATCTATCCGACACTTCTCTGTCATTCTCTGATAGATGAATTGCCATACATATATGGCCATACATATAAAGTGCGGGGTGATTCGGCACTCCAAATCACCCCGCACTGTTATTGAGATATGGGATATGAGCGTGTTGAGCAGAGCACTCTACACGCCAGTTATCCTAGACCGAATGAATCCGCTTTTGCGTCCGACCGCCATTAGTTGAGGGCTTCCTGCGGCCGCCCGTGGGGGCGGATGGGCCAGAGGAGCCTGGACGGCCACCGCCGCGCCGCTGCTGATTAGAGCGCTGGCGATCGCCTGACTCTGACTCAGCGTGACGCGAATTAGACGGTTCGTAACCGGGAATCACATCTTTGATCAAGGTTTGGTTGAGCAGACGCTCAATGCCAGCCAGCAGTGGATATTCATCGCGGCAAACCAACGACACCGCCCGCCCGTCATTGCCAGCGCGGCCGGTGCGGCCAATGCGGTGCACATAGTCTTCAGGGACATTGGGCAGCTCAAAGTTAACCACATGGGGCAGTTGGTCGATGTCGAGACCACGGGACGCCACATCCGTTGCGACCAAAACACGCACCTTGCCCTGTTTGAAATCGTTGAGGGCGCGGGTGCGGGCCGATTGGGTTTTGTTGCCGTGAATTGCAGTTGCCTTGAGCCCATCTTTGACCAGATGCTCCGCTAGGCGGTTAGCCCCTTGCTTGGTGCGGGTAAATACTAGCACCTGCTGCCAGTTGTAAAAGCCAATCATGTAGGAAAGCAGCTCACGCTTGCGATCGCGATCGACGGGGTGTACCACTTGCTCAACCTGTTCGGCGGCGGTATTGCGGCGGGCCACTTCAATCAGCACGGGAGCGGTGAGCAGCGTGTTGGCCAACTGCTGGATCGGCTTAGAGAAGGTGGCTGAAAACATCAGCGTTTGCCGAGAAGCGGGCAGTTTCGCCAAAATTTTGCGAATGTCGTGGATGAAGCCCATGTCTAACATGCGATCGCACTCATCCAGCACCAGTAGCTCGATTTGCGATAGCGACAGGGTTTCTTGCCCAAGGTGATCTAAAAGGCGACCGGGTGTGGCAACCACCACATCAACCCCCCGGCGCAGGGTTTGGATTTGTGGCTCAATCCTGACACCCCCGTAAATTGCAGCAGAACGCAGGGACAAATATTTGCCGTAGGTTTTAACGCTGTCATTGACCTGATCGGCCAATTCACGGGTGGGAGTGAGAATTAGGGCGCGCGGCGATCGCTGTAATTTGACTGGCGATTGAAAAGACGATTGCGCGGGTGCTGGGGCTGATGATTGAAAGGAGGGCGCAGTCAGCCGTTGCAGCAACGGTAATGTGAAACCAGCGGTTTTGCCGGTACCCGTCTGGGCGCTGGCCAACACGTCGCGCCCTTCTAAGACAGCCGGAATAGCGGCTTGCTGAATCGGGGTTGGTTCCGTATAGCCTTCTTCTTTTACAGCACGAAGAAGTTCGGCCAACAGACCGAGGTCGTTAAATGTCGTCAATGTGAGTGCTCCGAGTGGTGCCCCTACCCCAAATCAAATACCTGGGCCCAGTCTAAGAGCAGTGAATTTTGTCAGTTAGGTGGACGCTCCGATGAGCAAATTCCCATGACCCAGCAACAGACCGGAATGTGCTGGCAGACGCCTATCCTAACAGATATAGCCGTCGCCATGTGAAACGTCGCCGAGTCCAGGCAAAAAGTCTACCTAAAATCGGCATTTCAGACTGGGGCTCTGTCCTTAGCCCTCTGACCCCAGCTATGATTTCCCCAGCCTGCCCCAGCCTGCCGCCAAACCACTGGGCATCAGGGGGACAGACGGGCGATCGCCCAAGTGCCGTCAGGCTGTCGCGTATACAGCAGGCGATCGTGGAGCCGACTGGGACGGCCTTGCCAAAACTCGATGGCGCTAGGGGTGAGGCGATAGCCCCCCCAGTGAGGCGGGCGCGGAATCGACTGGTCTTGATATTGTTCGGTTAGCTGCTGCAACCGTGTTTCGAGGACATCGCGATTGGGAATCACCTGGCTTTGGTTGGATACCCAAGCTCCAAGCTGGCTTCCTACAGGGCGGCTGCGGAAGTATTCATCGGCCTCGGCGGGCGAGACTTTGGCGATCGCCCCATCGATACGCACCTGGCGCTCTAGCTCGGCCCACCAAAAAATCAGCGCGGCTTTGGGGTTACTGGTCAGTTCATGCCCCTTGCGGCTTTCATAATTGGTATAAAATACAAACCCGTCGGCGTCTGCTCCTTTGAGCAATACCATCCGGGCGGCGGGGGTGCCATCGGCCGTAGCGGTGGCCAAGGTCATGGCGTTGGGTTCGGGGAGTTCTGCTGCTACAGCAGCGTCAAACCAAATCTGGAACTGCACCAAGGGATCAGCGTTGACGTGGGTTTCGTCTAACGCTTGCCGGGTATAGTTGCGGCGGAGATCGGCGATCGCAGAATTCATAAGACTTTTTAACGAGATTCTTAGCAAAAAAGCGGTGAGTCTTGGACTCTACCACTCAGAATATAAACAGATAGCGTAGATTTGACGAGTCCAAAAACCAGACCAGTCTAGAAACCAGACCGGTCTAAAAACCCAAAACGCAGTAACGCATCGGTGAGGCACAGGTGGAGTCATGACCCTATTACTGGCAGGAGATATTGGCGGAACGAAGACTATTCTACGATTGGCAGAAGTGATCCCCACCCCTGACTCCAAACCAATCCCGATCACGCGCTATGAAGAGCGCTTTGTCAGCGCCCAGTTTACCGATCTCGTGCCGATGGTGCAGCAGTTTCTAGCGGCGGCAGCCGCTGCCTTGGGGGGCACACCCATTCCAGAGCGGGCCTGCTTTGCGATCGCTGGCCCCGTGCTCAACAACACCTCCTCGCTGACCAACCTCTCGTGGGTGCTCGACAGCGATCGCTTAGAAGAACAGTTGGCGATCGCCAAAGTAGCGCTGATCAACGATTTCGCCGCAGTTGGCTACGGCGTTTTGGGGCTACAAGACTCGGAAGTCTACAGCCTGCAAGATGTCGCCCCCCACCCCTACGCGCCGATTGCGGTGATTGGAGCGGGCACGGGTCTAGGGCAAGGCTTCTTGATCCGCCAAGGCGACCACTACGAAGTCTATCCCTCAGAGGGTGGGCATAGCGACTTTGCGCCCCGCTCCGAGTTGGAATTTCAACTGTTGAAATATCTGCTCGATAAACACCACATCAGCCGCGTCTCGGTTGAACGGGTAGTGTCAGGTCAAGGGATCGCCTCGATCTACCAGTTTTTGCGCGATCGCCAAATCTTTAGCGAAACCCCAGAGGTCGGTGAAAAAATCCGCGACTGGGAGCGTCAGGCAGGCCTAGATGCCAAAACCATCGATCCCGCTGCGGTCATCGCCCAAGCGGCCGCATCCGGGCGCGATCCGATGTCAGAGCAAGCGATGCAGCTTTTTGCGACCGCCTATGGGGCCGAAGCAGGCAACCTAGCGCTGAAGCTATTGCCCTACGGCGGGCTCTACATTGCCGGCGGCGTCGCCGCCAAAAACCTTTCCCTGCTGCAATCGGGGCAGTTCATGCAGGCCTTTGCCGACAAAGGGCGCGTCAGCCCCCTACTGGAAAAAGTACCCGTGTTTGTTGTCCTCAACCCCCAGGTGGGGCTGATCGGCGCAGCGCTTTATGCCTTGCGTTTGTAGGACTGCGCTTATGAGATAACAAAGCAGCATTACCAGGATTGAATGACGCAACTGGTCAAAGAACCACGGATAATCAAAAATGCAACGTGAACGGATCAGTTGAACGAAATGAACTATTTGATAGCCGTGTTGGCTGATCGCATCCAGGCCGAGGAAGCCTATTCTGCCTTAGAAAAAGAAGGCTTTCCGATGAAGCAGGTCAGCATCGTCGGCAAAGGTTTTAAAGATGCCGATGAATTTGAGTTTCTCGATCCCCAAAAGCAAGCCCGCAAAAAAATGCGGTTTATGGCCACATGGCTGGTGCCGTTTGGGGCGATCGCCGGGTTGGGCTTTAACCTATCCACCAGCTATCTGCTGATCCCGCAGATCGGCAGCCTCGGCAACCAAGTTATTGCCGCCATTTTTGGGGCCATTGGTGGAGTGACCGGCAGCTTTTTTGTCGGGGGTGGCAGTGAGCTAATCTTTGGCGGCAGAGACGCGCTACCCTACCGCAAACGCCTCAATGCAGGCAACTACATCCTCGTGGTGACCGGCCAGCCCAATCAAACCAATCGGGCCAATCGGCTGCTCAAACCGTTTCAGCCCGAAACGGTGCAGGGCTATGTTGACCCGGCCACGGCATAGGCGATCGGCAGGCGATCGGCATAGATCCCGCATCGGCATCCGCACACGCTGCCAGCGCTTGTTTGATAGAATCACGCTCGATTTTTTGCAGGCTCTCTCCAGCCACTTCTAAAACCACCCTAAAACCATCTATTTTCCAAAAAACTATTTTTCATGACGCAACTTCCCGATAGTCTTGACCATGCGATCGCCCAAGCCATCGAGGCCACCAAAGCTGCGATCGCCGACGGCCGCACCCGCATCCAGATCGAACTGCTGTTTCCAGAGGTCAAAGTGATGCCCTTGGCGCAGCAGTTTATCGCTGCCTTTGCCGATATGGACGACACACTGCGGGTGTTTTTCCCCGATCCCGGTGCGGCTGCCCTAGCCCGACGCGACTGGGGTGAAACCCCCTACGCCATCCGCGGCATTGGCGAACTCAAGGCCCAAATTCAGCCCAACGAGCAGCTATTTCTGTTCATTGAGCCGTCATCGGTGGAAGTGCAGCAGGTCGAGCAGCTTTGCCAAGAAGCGGGCGATCGCCCTGTTGTCATGCTCATGCCCCGCATGGACGATGTCATGACCATCGGCATCGGCTACGCCGCCCGGCAGTTGCGCGAACGTTTTCTCAACCAGTTTGAGGCGTCTTACTATATCCGTCCGCTCGATAAAGTCGCGGTCTTTCGCACCTATCCCTCCCTATGGCAGGTCTGGATCGAGGATGACCAAGGCGACTATCAACTGTTTAGCGAAGAGACCCAGAAACCCGTTGGAGACGCGCTAGAACAAATTTTGCTTAGGGCCAGCGGCAGCACTCCAGCCGATCCCAGCACCGCCAACCCCAGCGCCGCCAAACTCACCGTACCCAGCCGCGGGCTATTGGGAAACCTGAAGCAGTTCTTGCGGGCCCTAAGCCAGTAGTCAAATCTTCATCTGTAATAAATTTGACACAAGATCAGCCAGGGCGCGTGAGATCCCCCTTATCCATTGGGCATAATAAATAGATACAGAGAGGGTGATGGCTTTGCCTACCGCCCATTTCTGGCTCAGTCTGGTCAAGGCGGCTGCCTACTATAGCGGAATACACCTGAATGCATAACCCGGCATCGCTGCCGCAGGCTGTGACTCAGCGCTATAGCGCAGTTTAGTCCATTGTCTATCTGATAGTTATCTGACGGTCATTTGGCAGTTATCTGATAGTCATCTGGCAGTCATCTGGTGGTTCCGACACGAGGTTTTGGGCACCGTGGTTAAAAGTCGTCGCATTTTTATTGGGGATGTTCATGGTCATTACGATGGCTTAATGAAGCTGATGGACGCGATCGCGCCCCGTTCAAATGACCAAATCTATTTCTTAGGCGACTTGATTGATCGCGGCCCTCAAAGCGCTCAAGTCGTTGATTTCGTTCGCTCCCACGGCTACACCTGCCTGCTTGGCAACCACGAACAGCTATTGCTAGAAGCCCTACCCACCGAAGGCGTCTGTCAGCAAGCGCTCCAGGCGTGGCTCTATAGCGGTGGGCAAACCACAGTCGCCAGCTACAAAGACTCAGAGCTGCTCGCCGAACACATCGACTGGATTCGCACCCTGCCCACCCACCTCGATTTGGGCGATATCTGGCTGGCCCATGCTGGTGTCCACCCCGGTTTGTCGATCGAAGACCATACTACTCAAGAGTTTTGCTGGATTCGAGAAGAATTTCACAGCATGACCACTCCCTATTTTGCCGATAAGCTAATCATCACTGGGCACACCATCACCTTTACGCTGCCCCAAGTGCCACCGGGGATGATTGCCCGTGGGCGGGGCTGGCTCGACATCGACACCGGAGCCTACCATCCCAAAAGCGGCTGGCTGACTGCGGTAGACATGACCAATCAAAAGGTGCACCAGTCTCATGTCTTCCAGCACAAGACCCGCACCATGCCCTTAGAAGAGGCCACGATCTGGATCGAGCCCGATCAAGTGGTGGCGCGTCGTCGGCAGTTGCTCCAGCTTCAGTAGGGCTAGCTTGATCCCGCGTTGATCGGGTGAACACCCAGGTTGTTGCGAACAAACAGGTTGTTGTGAACAGACAGTAAGATCAAAGCAGAGGCAGAGCCATTGTGCTTGCTCTGGCTTGAAGGACTTTTCATGCAATCAGGTTGGCGAATCGGCTCACTGTTTGGCATTCCACTGCTGCTCGATTCCTCATGGTTTTTCTTCTTCTTGTTTGTGCTGCTGACCTTTGGCTATGGGGCCCTGTGGCAGCGGGCGCTGATGGCGATCGCGCTGCTAGTCTCCGTCGTGCTGCATGAACTGGGGCATAGCCTCGTGGCCAAGTCCCATGGGGTAAACGTCAGCTCCATTACCCTGTTTTTGTTTGGCGGCATTGCCTCGATGGAGCAAGAGTCGAAAACCCCAGGGCAAGCCTTTCAGGTGGCGATCGCCGGCCCGATGGTCAGCTTTGTGCTGTTTTTGGTGCTGCTGCTGGTCTACCAGGTGCTGCCGCTACCCGAAGCGATCGCCGTGCTCGTCACCGACTTAGCCGGCATTAACCTGGTGTTAGCCCTGTTTAACATGATTCCGGGGCTGCCGCTGGATGGCGGGCAAGTGCTCAAGGCCGCGGTCTGGAAAGCCACCGGCAGCCGCATGAGTGGGGTGCGCTGGGCCGCCACCATGGGGCAACTGCTAGGCTGGGCCGCGATTCTCTACAGCCTGATTGCCTTTGTCACCACATTAAACCCCACCACCCTGTGGATTGCGCTGCTGGGCTGGTTTGTGGTGCGTAATGCCAGCGCCTATAGCCAAGTTAACCATTTGCAAAGCGTCCTGCTTTCCCTTAATGCTGCCAATGCCATGAACCACGACTATCGCGTGGTTGATGCCAACCTGACGCTACACCAGTTTATGGACCGCTACCTGCTGCTCGAAGAAACCCAACTGCCGGCCTTCTATGCCGCATCAGACGGGCGCTATCGGGGTTTGGTCTGCCTAGATGACCTCGGGATAATCGAGCGCAGCGAATGGGAAACCCAAACCGTGCAGGCGATCGTGCAGCCGCTCAGCGATATCCCCGTCGTCGTCGAAACCACGCCCTTAGTGGAAGTGATCACCACCCTAGAAGCCAAAGACCTACGGCGCATTACGGTGCTGTCACCGGCTGGGGCCGTGTCGGGCATCATCGACCGGGGAGATGTCGTCCGGGCCGTGGGCGAAAAAATGAAAGTGCCCATCCCCGATACGCTGATTCAACGGATCAAAGACGATGGCACCTACCCACCCGAACTGCCCCTGCACACGATCGCCCAATCCACCCTAGGAGAGTTAGGCAAGAGTTAGGAACACGTTAGGGCAGAGTTAGACCAACAGACGCATTCCCATGAGCAGCAATAGCCCCAAGACTGCATGCTTAAAAGCAGACGGTTTCAGCCGTTTCGAGATCAGCGTGCCGATCGCCAGACCTACCACAAAGCCCGGCAGCGAATAGGCGCTAAATTGCCAAATCGCCAGCGTTAAATTGCCCTGGAGGGCATGACCGGCGATCGCCGCCCCCGAGGTCACCAAAAAAAAGCAGGGCAAATTTCCTTTAAAGTCTTCAGGAGTCCAGCGGGTGCAAGTGCCGTAAATCACAGCCGGCGGGCCGCCTGTATTGTAAGCCCCCGTTAACAAGCCAGACACCCCGCCAAACACATACACCCATTGGGGCGATTGCAGCGTTGGCAATGGCACATTGCAATAGCTATAAACAACGTAGCTAATCAACAGCAGCCCTAAACTGTGCAGCGCAATTTGGTCGGGGATGTAGTGCAACGCAACAATGCCAACGGGCATCGCCACAATCGAGGCGATCGACAGTTGCAAGACCACTTTGTAGTCAAAATGATGGCGATGATGCCACCACAGCACCCCATTGCTGATGGTCGAAACCACAGCGACTAGTGGCACCGCCAGCTTGATGCCAATGATGCTCGGCAATAGCGCTACGGCAACGAGGGAAAAACCAAACCCGGTAACGCTTTGGGCGATCGCCGCTAGCATTATGATAAAACTGATGATCAGCGGATCCACTCTTCTCCCTGAACGATGGCATGGCGTGGGTAAGACAGTTCAGGCTATGCAGAGTGCTAGTTGCGGTTTGATGCAACACCCTTTTATTCAGTATCCTTCTTACTCAAGACCCTTCTTATTCAAGCCCTCTATTGTTATTCAACACTGTGTTATTCAACACTGTTATTCCACACCATGCTTCAACATATTTCGCTGCGCCATGATCTCGACGCTGTTGCTTTGCCATTTTCCCATGCCGTGCGGGCCGGCGACTTTTTGTTTGTTAGCGGGCAGGTAGCGAGCGATCGCCTCTATCCTACCGATGAAGCTACCGATGAAGCAGCCGATGAAACCACCGATAAAGCTACCGACAAAACGGCACCCAAAGGTGGCGATCGCCTCTCTATTGCAGAGCAAGCCCACATCGTCATGGACAATCTCCAGACCGTGTTAACCGAGGCCGGCACCGGGTTTGACCGCGTGGTGATGGCCCGCATCTTTTTAACCGACTTTCGCGATTACGACACCGTCAACGCCATTTATACGTCCTATCTCACGCCCGGCCGCTATCCCTGTCGCACCACCGTTGGCGTCACGGGTTTAGCCGACCAGTGCGATCTAGAAATTGATCTGATTGTTTATTGCGGCTCCTAAAGCTGCACGCTCGGCGGCTGTTTGCCCTATACACGGGTGGATTTTTGAGCTAGTTTCAAGGAGCGATCGCCTGCCCTGCAAACCTTACCCCTGTAGGGGCGCACCGATGTGCGCCCTCTCATCAATCCCCGGTTTATTGTTCAGTCCCGGCATGATCGCTGCGGTCCCAATCCTAGGATTGATAGCACGCTAGCCGTTGCAGCAGCGGATTGCGAATGGCAGCCGTTTGCAGACTTTGCGCCACCTGCATGGCTCGGTCATTGTTACCCAGATCAGCATAGGTAAGGGCGATCGCCTCCAGTTGACTACCCCGATCAAACGGATCATCCACCGACAAATCTTCCCGCAAGACCAGCATACGCGTTTCGGCACCGGGGATCGTTTGGGCAGCGGCTAGGGCCAGATCCAAAGTCGCCACCGCTTGTTCTAGATTGCCGTCTGCCACATAGTGGTTGACCACATCGACCAAAAACCGCGTCCGATCTTCTGGTGTAGTCAGGGCATTGGCCGCCTGCACCGCCAGATCAAACTGCTCGGCTTCAATCAGGCGGGCCGCAATTTCGCTGAGGGTGCGCGATCGCTCTCCGGCTGCATCGGATAGCACCATCGCCGTTTGCACCGCATAGGCATACTGCCCGGCAGTGACATATTGCTCAATCATCTGCCGCAGTTGATAGGCGCTATCG
This sequence comes from Chroococcidiopsis sp., assembly GCA_036703515.1. Taxonomy (GTDB): domain Bacteria; phylum Cyanobacteriota; class Cyanobacteriia; order Elainellales; family Elainellaceae; genus DATNOW01. Next base: position 2,790 of record DATNOW010000853.1, on the reverse strand, counting down.
ACCACATCTGCGCCCGTAGCCGCCTGCACCGCCTGCGATCGCAATCGGGCTGCACGGGTGGCTTGCCCCAGCACCTCATAGCGAATCGCGAGGGCGGTGAAAGCATCGGAGCGCTGGTTGCTAAAGGAAAACTGATCGACCAGTGGGGTGGCTTGCTCTAGCAGTTGATTGGCCCGATTGCGATTGCCTTGGTCGGCCGAGGCCTGGGCGATCGCGGCTAGGGTTCTGACCTGATAGGCATAGCTGCCGTCACTCGTAATCCGCTGCCACATCTGCATCGCCTGCTCAAACTGCCCCGCTTTTGCATAGCCAATGGCGATATCGCGAAACCCTTGGTTGCGAGCATCGCTCCAGGTGTCGGGCAGGGCTTCGGTGGCTTGCAAAGCAATGCTAAAGTCGCCCCCAGCGGCGGCTTGCAGGGCAATGCGCGCCATCGTCGCATAAGGATCGGCGTAGGGCGCATCCAGGGGCAGCGCTTGGGCAATTTGCAGGGCGATCGCCCATCGACTGGCCCCAAGATTGGCTTCAATCAACTGATTAAATAGCGTCAGTTGCTCGGCCGAGTCGTCGATTTGCCGCGCCCTCTCTAGTCCTTGGTTGAGCAGGGCCGTCGCGCGACTGGCATCGGTTTCCATCCCGGCCAGGGTGATCAACGTCTGGGCTTGGGCGCTGGCCGGTTCCATCAAGGCCAACACCGGCAGCGCCCCCGTGGCATAGCCAGAGGCTTCCGCATAGGTGAGGGCAATTTGGGTCAGCATGGAGTTGCGCTGGCCGGGGTTGGGGGCCGCCTCAGCGATGGCGATCGCCTGGTTGAGCAGGGTCTGCGACTGGGTCGTGCCACCCGCTCGTCCAAAGGCTCCAGCAAATTTCGCTAGGGTAACGGCCTTAATCTCAGGCTGGGTGATGCGTTCGAGCAGCGCTAGGGCTGGGTCGATTTGATTGGCCGCAGCATAGGCTCCCACAATGGCGGCGATCGCCTCATTGCGGGCATAGGCGCTGGCTTCATCCGCATCAGAAATTTGCTCAACCACCGCGAGGGCTTGGTCAAACTGCCCGGCTTTGGCATAGGTAATGGCAATCGGTTGCAATAGCCACGTCCGCCGCAGAGGGTTGGGATGCTGCACCCGCTGGGCAAAGGTCAGCGCGCGGTCGAGTAAGGCAATGGTCTGGTCGCGATCGCCGAGGTTGGCATACTGCTGGGCGATCGCCGTTAGCGCCTTGGCTTGAAACTCGTCTCCTTGCAAAAACTGGGCCGCTTGCACCGCCTGCGCCAAGATGGCTGGGGCTGCCTCAGATTGACCAAGGGCAATGTAGTGTTGGGCGATCGCGGTGATGCTTTGGGTTTTAACCACGCTGTAGTCGGTCGGCAAGGTCTGAGTCAGCTCCAACAGCAGCGGCAATACCGATAGCCCCGCTTCCTGGTCTTGCAATGTCACCGACTGATCGACCAGCACTTGCAACACCCCAGCCGGTGAATTATCAGTGATCTCGCGCAGCATTTCTGCCCGCACCCGCCGATCGGGCGATCGCTGTAGCAACCATAACGTGCGCATCAGCGCCCGTGCTCCAGCGTCTGGTTTGCCCGCTTGGGAAAAACTGCGGCTGCGTTCTAGCCAAGCGCGGGCGGCGCTCTCAGTCACCGCATTGCGCTGCGCGTTGCAGAATGCATCGGTGGCAGGGGTCGACAACGATTGGGCGATCGCCGATGAACGCGGCATCGGAGACGAAGTAGAAGTCCAGGCCAGGGCAGCCGGACTCAAAGAACCGAGCGACAGGACGGTTCCCAAGCAGCCCGCAAGCTGCTTTGCCAAAGGTGAGGGCATACGGTATCAAATCTCGTGGTGACAGGTGATGAACGGATCAAGAACCGGCGATGAACAATAGAGACAGAGCATCCAAGATTTTGGACAGCCATACCCAGCAGGACCAAACGATATCTGCATAACGGGCGTGAACGGTCAACCCTGGCCTACAGCGCAGAACTCTTTACTCATTGCGTCTACATACCGGTATGACGCGGTTCTATCCTAGGCGGTGCCCCATTATCAACAATCCATCCGGTCAGGTGAATTGCACCTCCACCACTTGGCTCACCTGATAGCATGAGCAGCATCACTGGTTTGGGTCGAGCCCAGCTCAAAACGGTGCTTGCAGCTACTGCAACTTCAGGAAGCGATCGAGAGCATTAACCATAGCTGGAGGCCAGCGGCGGGTCTGGGCAACCCAGTTGATATCTTTGTAACGTCGATCGAGACCAACAGCCGCCACCCAGTTGCTTTCAGCCTCGCCGGTCTGCCCTGTCACCCACAGCGCCGCGGTCAATGCTGCCCGCATGTCGGCAAAACGCGGATACTTGCGAACGAGGTTTTTCATCATTCGGATCGCTTCATCCGTCTGGCCGGTTTGGTAGAGCGCGATCGCATAGTTGCCGTAGGCAAAGGCAAAATCTGGCGCTAGTTCGCTGGCTTTTTTAAAATCGGCGATCGCCCCTTCCCAATCTCCCCGGCCACCCTTAGCATTGCCCCGGTTGTTGTAGGCCGCCGGGTCATTGGGGTCTAGTTCTAAAACTCGGTTATAGTCGGCGATCGCCTCATCCCAGCGCCCCACCCCTTCTAAAGCCGCCCCACGGTTAAGGTAGGGGTCGGGGGCGTCGGGGGCCAGCTCAATGGCCTTGGCATAGTCCGCGATCGCCTCATCTAGCTTGTTTTGGCTCACTCTAGAATTGCCGCGATTGCTCCACACCGCTGGGTTATCGGGGCGCTGCTGCAAAATCTTACTCCAGTACCCTTC
>DATNOW010000852.1:0-6628 GCA_036703515.1 Chroococcidiopsis sp. | reverse complement strand
GTTTTAAAAGGACGCTTTTCTACAAAAATAAACAGATCGGGCACCGTATAGGGAAACTGAAACTGGGGATCTTGAACGCGTTCCTCGTAGCGATCCACAAAGGTATTTAGATCTTCGTACCACGCTCTGCCATAAGTTTCGTGGAATTGCTCAATGGGGGCAACGATCAGCCATTGTTGCGGCGATAGTCTGGTGCTTAACTCTAGGGCCTTGCGGGCCGAGCGTTCATATTCTAAGTAGGTGATATTGGGGGAAATCGGCAGCAGAAAGTTAACCGCGATCGCCCCGCTGACTATTAAACAAATCAGCAGGGCGTGACGTTGAAATACTATCCGCAGCGATCGCTCAATGACGGCAAAACCAAGCCCGACGAGGAGGCTCAAACTAAGGTAAACGGTTGTTAAAATACTCGACAAATCGAGATTGCTAAGAACTATATCCACACCAGCTAAGCCAATCCAGCTAGCGGTCAGCAGCGCTAAAGCCAGCCATGGATGAATCAGCAGCCCCAAGCTGCCTACCCCAATCAGAATTATGAATGCTGGAGACGCTAGGGTAGCGATCGCCACACAGCACAGGGCGCTCACCCACGCCGCTCGGCGGCGGCGATGGTGCATTACGGTTTGGATTTGAATCAAGCTCAACACCACAAACAGCGCCCCTAGAGACGGCTCTGTTCCCATCCACTGCTGCACCAAACCCTGATTGAAGGCCTGCTGAAATCCTGCCATGAGATGCTGCATACCGAGCGGTAGCGTCTCTGGGATTGACTCCGGCACTGTAAAGACATAGGCCCCCAAGCTAAATAAAGACGCGATCGCCGCACCGCTATGGCGCGTAAGCCGATAGACCAAGTAGCCAACGCTCAAAACAGTGACCACACTTAGCAGCGGGCTGAGAAACCGCATCACCTGCATCGGATCAACCGAACCCAGCAGCGATAAAGCAGCCGCAATCGCGGTATAAACCGTCGCCGCAGGCGGAATGAACCGACCGCCAGCCAAAATTTGTCGAATCGCTAGCAGCGTGGGATAGGCTTCTGGATCGCTAAAGCGCAGTTGCAGCAACGGGTACTCATAACGCAGCAGCAGTGTAAAGCCGAGAATGAGAGTGAAGATAAATAGCCCTAACAGCGGGGGCGATCGCCTGCTCCCTCGCTGGATATGACCTAGAGCATTAAACTTTGCTTCGTTATCCAACGGCGGATGATGGAAGTTAAGCCCCCGCAGTTGAAACGGAAATTTGACAGCGACCTGGTGATCGAGCAGATCAAATAAAAAATAAACCGCTCGATATTTCCATTGCTGCATCTGGTGCAATGTTTTGAGGCGATCGCCGCTCAGGCGAAACAGCAGCAGCCCAGCCCCATACCACAACGCCAGCGTAAACCAGTTAAACAAAGACAGCGCCGAGAGCCCCAGCACCCCAACCACAAGCCATAACACGGCCTGCGGTAGAGCAGACAGGACTCGATCTAACCACGGTAGCGGCCACTGTTGGGCCGGATGCACACTCTTAACCGGTAGCCCAATCAAGATGATAGCGGCGAGTATCGTCACCCAAAGTGCCGTAATCCAATCTAACAGAAGGACGGAAAAAGAAGTAGCCATAACCCGAGCGGGTAGTAGATATCAACAGTCAAAGCAATAAGACACACTGCTATCCTCTGGTTTGAGGATAATTTCTGTAGGCAAACTGAGCACTCTCCTAGGAAAATTAGTAAGGGCTATGAAGCCCTCACTAATCAAGGGGATTGGAATTCAACTTTTCAATTATTCAACCGTGACCGATTTGGCTAAATTGCGGGGCTGATCGACATCCAGACCGCGTAGGGCTGCAATATGATAAGCCAAAAGCTGTAAAGGAATTGAGGTCAGCAGCGGCGACAGCATTTCATTAACCGCTGGCATGGGCAACACCACATCAAGAATATCAGCGGCTTGTTCATCAGCCGGGGTGAGCCCAATCAGCTGTGCATCGCGGGCTTTGGCTTCTTGGGCGTTAGAGAGCACTTTGTCGTATACCGCTCCCGGCATGGCGATCGCCACTACGGGCACTTTGGCATCCAATAGCGCAATCGGGCCATGTTTCATCTCACCCGCAGGATAACCTTCGGCATGAATGTAGCTGATTTCCTTGAGTTTTAAGGCTCCTTCTAGCGCAATTGGGAAGTTAATCCCCCGGCCTAAAAAGATAAAATCTTGGGCATCGACAAACTGATGGGCCATCTCTTCAATTAAAGGCCCTTGGACGGCCACCATTTGATCAATCTGGGTAGGCAGTTGGCGCAATCCTTCCACTAGGGCAGCGAGTTGGTCACCGGAGAGCGATCGCCGCCGATAGGCCAAATCTAGCGCCAGTGCGTAAAACGCCATCAGTTGAGCAACGAAGGTCTTAGTAGCCGCCACGCCAATTTCAATCCCGGCTGGGGTGGTAATCAGATGCGGCACTAAGCGCCCCAGCGTACTTTCAAGCCGATTGGTAATGCCCAACAGTCGCGGCCGCAGGGCCCCACTCAACTGACTGCGCCGCTCTTGTTCCATGTCAAGCGCGGCCAAGGTATCTGCCGTTTCCCCCGATTGGGTAACGCCAACGATCAGCGTGTTCGCTGAAAGGGGCGGCGGCGCATAGCGAAACTCAGACGCATAGTGCACCACACAGGGAATTCCGGCCAATTGCTCCAGCAAATGTTTACCCACCAAGCTGGCATGCCAACTGGTACCGCAGGCAACCAAATGAATCTGCTGCAAATCGTGATAAAGTTCCTCGGGCAGCCCTAAATTGATCGGATTGCCAGACTCTGCATCCGCAGGGCTATCTGCCGATAGATGGCTATCTGCCGATAGATATTGTGAAAGACAATTTCTGACGACGGTAGGCTGATCGTGAATTTCTTTTAGCATGTAGTGGCGAAAGCCAAGCTTATCGGCCATCATGGCATTGCCAGTAAACAGAGTAGGATGACGCAAGATGCGATCGCCCGCAAAGGAATAGAGTGCAGCTCCTAGCGGAGACAGCGACGCAATTTCACCGTTCTTTAGGGTCACAATGGCCGGGGTATGGGGCAAAATGGCCGGCACATCCGACGCGCAGAAAAACTCGCCCTGCCCTAGGCCAATCACCAAGGGAGCCTGCTGCCGGGCCATCACTAACTCATCTGGAAACTCGGTGCATAGCACCACAATGGCAAAGGCCCCTTCTAAGCGCTGCACCACCCGCCGCACTGCTTCCACTAGCGCTGAAGGATGGTGATGTTGCTCTCCGGCGCTGCGCATCTGGTCAAGGCACTCAGCCACCATATTGGGAATTACTTCCGTGTCGGTTGCGGTAAAAAATTCATAGCCTTTGGCCTGTAGCTCTTGCTTTAATTCGCGATAGTTTTCGATAATGCCGTTTTGAACAACGGCCACCCGTCGGGTCATATCGATGTGGGGATGAGCATTGCGCTCTTCGGGCTTGCCGTGGGTCGCCCAGCGGGTGTGACCAATGCCAATCTGGGAGGTGGTCATTTGGTTTTCTAGCTTAGATGACAGGTTATGCAGTTTCCCTTGCGCCCGCACGCAGTGGATTTTGTCTTCCCACAGGGTCGCTACCCCGGCAGAATCATAGCCGCGATATTCTAAGGTACGTAAACCAGCGAGCAAAATTTCCGTTGCGCCCTGGGTGCCGATGTAACCCACAATTCCGCACATAGCAAATCTCCTTAATTAAATTAAAAATTGATTGGTAAAACGGGTGGTGTTATTCGCTTAATAGCCACCGAGGTAATACATTCGGTCGGGCTGGCGGATGGCTTGTCTAACCTGGCGGCTAGAACATACTAAAAAGACAATGGCTCCCCCCACTAAACCAACTACTGCATAGGGAGCTGCAATCAAATGGGCGCATAGATAGCCAACGGCAAGATTGACGCTCAATGCCGGGAATAGCGATCTAAAAACTATAATTGCCTGGTCAAGACTTAAAAGAATTAGGGCGTTGAGCAAACCAACAGCAAGCAGCAAATAACCCAGACTGCCGGCTAAGCTGAGCCATAAATCGGTCAGTTGCCATGGGTTGGATCGGCTCAGGGCAAGAATGCCGACCAGCACCAGCACAAAGAATAAAAGAGTGGCGGCAGTGACCGCATAGTGGCAGCGCCGCAGCCTACTAGAAAATAAAGCCGTAGAACGAATGGCTGTTGTTTTTGCCCGTTGGTACCAGTATCGGATAAAAATGAAACTTAGGTACTCAACAAAGGGAACGAGTAACAAAAAGTTGAGTAAGGCTAAATCCATACTGCGCTGATAACTCGAATCCACAGCATAGAATAGCCCCGACGCTGGATTGATCGCTAAGCCAGCAATAATCCGATCGGCAAAAACAAACATAAAGTAAAACACCCCATAGAGAAAATAAGGGGCCATTAAATACACTAAAGCGCTAAGCCGAGGAGGCTTAACGGTGGCAGTATCCTGACTCAAAAACCGACCATAGCGATGGAATTTGACGGCAATTACAAGGGCGATCGCCACAAACACAGCCGCCATCGTCACCACCTGAGTTTCAATCGCACCCCAATGCCAAAGCGATCGCAGCATCAAAAACATCAGCGTTAAACCCAGCAATGCAATCGGTGTGCCCCACGGGATTACAATCGACAGCACGGCAAACAGCATCCACAGCGCGCTCAAGAAGCAGTAGTAAAGATTTGCCAAAATTAAATAGGCATCTGGAATCACGCTGCGGTAGAAACCAAACCAGGTTCCCAAGAGGCTAAGAACAAGGCTGACGGTAATTCCTAAGCCCAGGAAGGCCAAGCAAGCTTGCCGCATTTGCCCCAGTTCGTTGAGCTGCTGATAAAACATCCCCCGACGGCTGATCATTTGGACAAAGCCCCCGCTGGTGATCAGGCTAATAATGGTGGCTAATGCCAAGGCCGATGACAGTTCTGGTGGAAAGAAGTGATGGGTATTTTCCGTCGGTAAGTGTTCTAGGATCAGGGTCATGATCAACGGCACGGCATAGACAAAACTGCGGGAAAATTCCTTCAAAAAAATCTTGCCTTCCTGTAGCAGCTTTCTGGTCGTAGCTTTGCATTGCAACCAGCGGAAACGTCGCGGTTGAGGCGATCGCTCCACGGAGATCACACCAGCAACGGGAGATTGGCAACCATAGATATAGCGCCCAAGGGCTAGAGCATCAGGAAAGCAAAATTCTTCTTGGATGATGCGGTCGGTATAGCCCAGAGATTCAATGATGGCGGTCGCTTGCCAGCAGTCGACGAGACAGGGGTTAACAGCCTGAATGCGGGCAATCAGTTCGGCAAGATGGGGAGGATCAGACGATTGCATACTTATTTAGAAAGTTGAGAATGAAAGAATCGACGTGAAAGTGACTGCAATACTCAAGTCTGCAAAGCAGGGTCAGCATATACCGACACTGCCCTGTGGGGCAGTTGACCGGTGAGCTGATGGTAAATCTTGAGATATGCATCCAAAAACGTTCGTTGAGTAAATAACTGCGAGGCACGCGCCAAGGCCAGTTGACCATATTGCGATCGCTCTGTTTCAGGCATTTTCAATAGGTGCAGAATGGCCGCAGCCATTTCTTGAGGGCGACCCGCTCGCACTAATAACCCGGTATCGGCGATCGCCTCCCGCACCCCGCCAACATCCGTAGATACCAAGGTAGCCTGCGACAGCATCGCCTCAATCACCGCAAAGGGAAACCCTTCCGAAATGCTAGACATCGCCACCACATCGGCTTCGCTATAGGCCCGCCACGGTTCACTCGTAAATCCAGCAAAATTGACATTGGCTTCTAGCTGATGATCGCGCACCCGCTGCTGGCACTGACCAAAATAGTCATCATCAGAAGGACGACCATAGAAGCGAAACTCCACATTGGGAATTTGGTCGCGCACAATGGCCGCAGCTTCAATTAAATCAAGTTGCCCCTTCAACGGAAAAATCAATCCCATATTTATGACAACAGGATGATCTTTCTGAATCGGTGGAGTAGGGTGAAATACATCTGGATCGGCTCCATTATAAATGACCTGAATTCGCTCGGGATCAACGCCCCACCAGCGTTCCCAGCGTGCATTAAACTCACAAACCGGGGAGACTATATCAGCAAAATGAAAATTTAGCCGCACCACGGCTGCCATCAGACGATAAAGGCAGAGTCGAACAAAATCAGACTTAATGGTTTGGGTTAAGTTGAGATATTGTTCGCGGATATTAATGCCATGTTCGGTTAGCAGGTAAGGTCGATGCTGCTGGATTTTAGCGATCACTCCCGTCAGCCCACAAAAAGAAGCCACCGATGAATGGATGAGATCGGTCGACGGGATCGGAATGTGGATAGGGATCAGCAAGCGATAGAGCAACCGCAGCAGTTCGGCCAAATCGCTCAGCGTGACAGATTTAGGATCATACTGTTGCTGCCAAGGAGATAAGACTACACGCTTAAACCGTGACCAAACAGCAGGCGAATTTAGCGTTTTATGGTAGTCATACCGCAAAAAATACTCATGCAGTTCAACTAAACAATGCCCTAAGTGATTTAGATCCGGTTCAGCAAACAAAACGGCTTGCAGAAATAATTCAAAAGATGGAATAAAATGCTGCTGAATCACGCGATC
>DATNOW010000851.1:0-2076 GCA_036703515.1 Chroococcidiopsis sp. | reverse complement strand
GGTGGCCACCCAGTTGACGCGATCGCTGGAATGGCAAAACCTGCCCTCGGGCGCGTTACCCACGGCAGAGGCGATCGTGGTGTTGGGAGGTGGCATCAAGCCCCAGATCGCGCCACGCCCCTGGGTGGATGTGTCGGAGGCGGGCGATCGCACCCTCTACGGGGCTGAACTGTATCGCGCCAATAAAGCACCACTGCTGGTGTTGAGCGGCGGGCGCATCGACTGGAAAGGGGGTGGCCCACCCGAGTCAACCGATATGGCCACGCTGGCGGAAGCGTTGGGTGTGCCCAAAGCCGCGATTTTAGAAGATAAAACGTCGCTTAATACTTACGAAAATGCGGTCAATGTCAAACAACTGTTGCAGCCCAAAGGGCACAAACGGATTTTGCTGGTAACTTCGGCGATGCACATGCCGCGATCGCTGCGAATTTTCCAAAAGCAAGGGTTTGAAGTCATTCCCGCACCCACCGACTTTTTGGTCACCCAGCAAGATATCGACGAACCCCAAAGTAGCCCCCAGGCGATCGCCCTCAATCTGATTCCCGATGCTGAGCGGTTACAGCAAACCACCCGCGCCCTCAAAGAATACGTCGGTCTCGTGATTTATCGTCTGCGGGGCTGGGCCTAGTTTTCATGAACGATCATGAGTGACCAGGAACGACCACTAACGGGCGTCGGGCTCTTGCCCAGAGGCAACAGGGGCGATCGACTTTAACTGGAGTTCGGGATGATCGCCCTGCACTTGGTGACAGTTCCACTCGTTGCGGAACAGCAGCACAGGGCGATCGTGGCTGTCTTTGACCGTGACGGTATTAAACAGGCGTCCTACCTTTTCTAATGCGGCCCAGCCGCCGCCAACCCAGCGCGCGACGCTAAACGGCAGCATATCAAGGGTGGTGTCAACGCCATACTCATTCCGCATCCGAAACTGCACCACTTCAAATTGCAGTTGCCCCACAGCGGCCAAAATCGGCTCCCGCTTGGCTTCATCCGTTGAGTACATGATCTGCACCGCACCCTCTTCGCGCAGTTCGCTGACGCCTTTTTGAAACTGCTTAAACTTGGATGGGTTGGGGTTGCGCAGGTAGGCAAAAAGCTCTGGCGAGAAGGATGGAATCCCCTCGTACTCTAGCTTTTGCCCCAGATAAATAGTGTCGCCAATGGCAAACACGCCGGGGTTATTTAAGCCAATCACGTCGCCCGGATAAGCTTCATCGAGCGATTCGCGCCCCTGGCCAAACAGCTTTTGGGGATGGGATAGGCGAATGGCCTTGCCGGAGCGGGCATGGTTAACCACCATATCTTTCTCAAACTTACCCGAACACACGCGCACAAAGGCGATGCGATCGCGGTGGCGGGGGTCCATATTGGCCTGTAGCTTAAATACAAACCCGGAAAAGTCAGGATGGGTCGGATCAATCTCGCCCAGCGTGCTGCGTCGAGCGCCCGGTTTGAGCGCATAGTCTAAAAAGGCATCGAGAAATAGCTCGACCCCAAAGTTGGTCATGGCGCTGCCAAAAAACACCGGGGTCATTTTGCCCTGATGCACCAAATCTAAATCGAGTTCAGACCCTACCCCTTCTAACAGCTCTAGCTCTTCCTTGAACTGGTAGTAGAGATCAGGTTCTAGCAATTCTTCGATGCGGGGATCGCCCAGATCAACAACGGTGTCGATAGCTTCGCGACTGCCGTGAGACGAGCGCTCAAACAGGTGGATCTGGCGAGTGCGGCGGTCAAACACCCCTTTAAAGCGATCGCCCATCCCAATCGGCCAATTTACCGCATAGGTTTGCAGCCCCAGCTCTTGCTCGATCTCGTCCATCAGCTCAAAGGGGTCGCGCCCAGGGCGATCGAGCTTATTGAAAAAGGTAAAAATGGGAATGCCGCGCATCCGGCAAACTTCAAACAGCTTGCGGGTTTGCGGCTCTAGCCCCTTGGCCGCATCCTCTAGCATGACCGCATTATCGGCCGCCGCGAGGGTGCGGTAGGTATCTTCACTAAAGTCTTGGTGACCGGGCGTATCCAGCAGGTTAATCCAATAATCGTGATAGAGAAATTGCAGCACCGTTGAGGTAA
>DATNOW010000850.1:0-4527 GCA_036703515.1 Chroococcidiopsis sp. | reverse complement strand
GAGCAGACCCCCAACCAGAGTGCGCTGGTGCAGTTTGTCAAAACCGGTTTATCCAATTTGGGGATCAGCCAGTTTCAGGGGGTGAAGCTCTACGGCTATCGCCAGGGCGAGTCGAGACCCGACTGGGAAGACTCCTTTGATTTACCCCGTTTGCCCACTACAGTAATTCCCGCCCCGCCGCCGCCGATGCCGGCTAGCGCGGGCTTGGTCGATGCCGGCTTAGCGGGCGCAGGCTCAGCAAGTACGGAATTAGCAGGTGCAGGCTTAACGGATGCAGAGACGATCGCCGCTCGCAATGGTTTAGTCCCCAATCCCTCCCTCGATCCCACTACTGATCCAACTACAGAACCCTCCCTCGATCTATTGCCAGAACCGAGTGAACTAGAAATTTCGGATCTCAATTCTGAGCTTGAGCCAGCCTCAAACTCCGGGCTTGACCCAGACGCCTATCTGCCGCCTGCCGGAGGAGATGCCAATGGGCTCTATGCAGACACCAACTATACAAATGACTATTCAAGCAGCGCTTCAGATACCTATTCAGACGTCTATCCAGACCGTTATCCAGACAATACGCCCAACCCCTATCTGCCCCCCGACGACCTCACCAGTGAGGATCTGGGCATCGGGTCAAGCTACAGCGACGATGTTCTAGGCGTTGACCCGGCCCTCTCGCACAACCCAAATCTAGACCCCGCAGAATCCGCAGTCGAAGACGAAGACGAGGAGGCCGTAGCCGCCTCTGCTGCGGCAGCAGAAACCGACGAATCTAGAGAAAATTCATTCCTGTCGGGCATGCCGCTCGATCTAGGGCGAGTCATTTGGGTAGCCGTGCTCGCATTCCTCTTGGGGCTGCTAGGCATCTTTGCCTCCCGCCGACTGTTTACGCAGTCAGATGTGGCCTCTACCCCCGAAACGCTGCCGGTGCCTTCTGAGCCGGGAGCCACAGCCTCCGCGTCACCCAATGCCGGGGTTGCGCCGAGTCCCAACAGTTCTGCCATTATTTCACCCGTCCCCTCAGCGACGCCTTCCGCCGCCCCCTCAGCCGCGCCATCGGGCTCCCCAACACCCGCCGCTGGAGCTTCGCCAGCCCCCTCCTCGACACCAGCGATCGCCGCCCCCGCTGGCCCTAACGCCGCCGAGAGCGATCCCTTCCGTCTGGGCGGCGAAAAGGCCAACCAAGCCAACAATCTAGGGCGCATGGCCACTACCCCCTCCGATTGGCAGCGCGTCGCCGACCTGTGGCAAGAAGCCGCTGTGCAAATGGCTCAGGTGCCTGCCAGCAGCCCAAACTTTGCCACCGCCCAAGAGCGAGTTAAGCAATACATCCGCAGTCGCGATGCCGCCCGGCAAAGAGTCAACCCGACCAGCTAAGGCATACAAATTAAATAAGGTGGCACGCCCCGTAGAGGCGGGTTTGGTCGAGCTCCCTTCATATAGGGCAAATTCTAGGGCAAATTCATCGGCTAAACCCGCCCTTACAGTTTGTGGTTTTAGCGCCCCGCTATTCCACCAGAGCCGCGGCCGTCAACTGGCTGACCGCCGTCTCAGGCCCCACCAGCGAAATGTAGGGTGCGGTGAAATAGCGCTGCGCGACCGCCTGGGCCGTTTCTACATCGACGGCTGCCACCTTTTGCTGGAATGTTTCGTCAAAGGCGATGCCCAAGCCCAAAATTTCATACCAGCCGTAAATCTGGGCGATCTGGGCGTTGGTCTGCTTGCCGAGGGCATATTGCCCCAGCAGCTTGTTTTTGGCCGATTGCAGTTCATCCTCGCTGAGGGCGGTGTGGCACAAACGGTCGACCTCATGGCGCAAACCTTCAAGGGCGATCGCCGTGTTGGCCGGAGCCGTGCCCATGTAGACCACAAACTGCGACAGATCGAGGCGGGTCAGATAAAATGCCGACACTTCGTAGGCCAAGCCTTGCTTTTCGCGCAGTTCTACAAACAGCCGACTGGAAAGCCCATTGCCCAGGTAGGTGTTGAGCAGCTTGAGCACCATGTAGTCGGGATGCTGCACCGGGGCCGTCAGATAGCCCAGCATCACGATCGCCTGCTGGGTGTCTTGCTGGCTGATGGCAGGCTGGGGCGCAAGCGGGCTAGTCGGAAAACTCAATCGGGGTAAATCGGCCGCTGAGGGCGCAGGCGCATCGGGCGATCGCCAGTCACCAAAGACTTTTTCTACCAGCGCAACGGCTTTATCGGGGGTGATCCGGCCGACGACGCTAATGACAATATTATCGGGGCGGAAAAAGGTCTGGTGGTAGTGCCGCAGGTCAGCCTGGGTCAGTTGCGAAACGGTGGCCTCGGTGCCCAACCCCGGTAGCGCATAGGGATGTTCGCCATACATCAGTCGCCGCAACTGCTGCTGCGCGATCGCAAAGGGCTGCTCTTGGGTCGAGCGGATACCCTGCAAGGTTAACCGGCGCTCTAGCTCAATTTCAGCTTCTGGGAAGGAGGGCGATCGCAGCAGTTCCCCCGCCAGTTCCAGCATTTCCAAAAAGTCAGACGACACCGTTTTGAGGCTGAGCAAACAGTGGTCAAAGGCCGAGTCAGCCCCCATGCTGGCCCCTACCGACTCTACCCGTTCAGCAATCTCCATCGACGACAGGCGCTCGGTGCCCTTGGTAATCACGGCCGTCAACAGATGGGAAAGTCCAGCTTTTTCCGGAGCTTCGTAGCGACTGCCAGCGCGGATAAAAATTCGAGCGGCGATAATGTCTGCGGCGGGGTTTTCCACGGCTAAAACGACCATGCCGTTACTCAACACGGTGCGTTGAACATTGCGAACTTTTTGCACGGGCACTCCGGGAGATGGATGGACAGACGACACAGGTTCAGGCGCGATCGGACGTTGGCCGATCGGGGGCTTAAGGTTAAGTCAGAAATGCACCCGCTGTAAGGTCAGACTGGATCGGCTAAAAACAGCACGCCAAAAAGCGGCACTGTAAAAAAGTGTAACGCTGTCGGGGGCGATCGCCTACCGCATTGTCACGCTCATTCCGCTGCTTTCTCTCTGATTTCTGCGGTTATGGGCTAAATTACGGGCTAAATTGCAGGCTAATTGGCGAGCTTAAACTATCGGTTCCAAGATCGTCGCGGCATAGTGCAGCGGCGATAGGTATTGGCTGGCCAACTGCTGCAACTCGTCGGGCTGAAAGCTTTGGATTTGCTCGGGATAGGTCACAGACAGCTCAGCCTCGGCAATCGTGTTGTAATAGCCATAGAGCCCGGCCAACTGGCTAGAGGTTTCAGTCGAAAAGGCGTAGTCGTTGCACAGCAGTCGCTTATAGCGGTCTAGGGCCGCCTCTGAAATCGGTGCAGAAATCAGCGTCGAGAGGCGATCGCCAATCAGGGCTTCCACCCGATCGAGGTGCTCTGGCTCCAGCCAAGCATTGATCGTAAACAGGCTAGAGTCCCGCTGGAGTGAAAAACTGGCCTCAATGCCCTGCACCAACTGCCGCTCTTCGCGCAGTTCGCGCACCAAACAAGACGATCGCCCGCCCGCCAACAGCACCGACAGCAAATCTAAGCCATAGGCACTGCGCAACTGGTCGATGCCCGGCCCAATCCAGGCCATGCTGAGGCGGGCCTGTTCGAGACGCGGCAGGGCCAGCCGCTGCCGGCGGATTTCGGTAATCGGCGGCTCGGCATTGACCACGCCCACAGGGCAGTCGCCCGGTGCCGCAAATTGGCTAAAGGTTTCGCTGACGAGGTCTAGGGCGATCGCCTCAGACACATCACCCACAATCACCACGGTCATGTTGTGGGGCTGGTAGTGAGAGCGATGAAAGCGGCGCATCTCATCCGGCGATCGCTCCATTAACCCTTCCGGATAGCCCAACACCGAACGCCCATAGGGATGGCATTGATAGACCGTTTCTAGCAATGCCTGAAAGCCCAGCCAGTCGGGGTCATCCTCCGCCTGGCGAATTTCTTCGAGCACCACATCGCGCTCGCGCCAAAACTCATCGTCGGGGATAGCCGCATTCAGCAGCAGCTCAGCCAAACAGGGCAGCGTCTCCGCTAAATGGTCGGCCGCCGTATGAATGAAATAATGGGCATAGTCGTGGCTGGTGGCCGCATTGGTGACACCGCCCCGATTTTCGATCACCTGATCAAAGCAGCCCGGCGGCAAGCGCTCAGTGCCCTTAAAGATCATGTGCTCCAAAAAGTGGGCCATGCCCCACCACGGGTCAGGCTCGGCGATCGCCCCCGCCCGCACCCAAACGTCGACGGCCACCACAGGAGCCGCCACGATCTGCTGGTGGATCACCGTCAGACCATTGTCAAACCGATGCAACGATGCTGGAAACCGGGTGTGGGTAAGAGATACCGCCAAGTCCTCTCGCTTTCGTATTCCGACTAAAGGTTGATAATTCTGTTCATCTTATCGCTTTCTGTAGAAAGGTAGCGGAGGAGTCTATCCCCAGCCACACCCCTCACCCTTCACCCTTCACCCTTCACCCTCCCCGTCCCACTCTCCCTCCCTCCCCGTCCCACTCTCCCTCCCACTCTCCCTCCCTCTCT
>DATNOW010000849.1:0-2622 GCA_036703515.1 Chroococcidiopsis sp. | reverse complement strand
AAATGCTGCGGTTTGAACGCGAGGTGGGCTTGATCGTGACCGAGTGATAAAAACGGCGCGAGAAAAACGGCGCGAGAAAAAAAGCCATGGTCAAGACGAGCGAGATCGTGGATAATAATGAAAGAAATATGAAATCAACTAGGGCGATCGCGTGTGAGTGTTGGTTATTCTGAGCCAGCGGGCTTAACATCTTCATCGGAAGAGCCGGAGAACCCCGCAAAGTCGAGTCTTGTGGCGAGTGCAGATCGTCCTGAAACCCTGGCGGGGTCAGCGTCATCCCCTGCTGAAGCGGTGAAGACTAAGCGGACTGGATTTGCGCCCTGGGGAAAATTCTTTAGTTACGAAGTCGGGATTTTTCTATCGACTTTCGTGACAATTTTCTTAGCGGAAATTGGCGACAAAACGCAGATGACGACCCTGCTGATGAGCGCTAGCTCCCAGTCACCCTGGGTGGTGTTTGCAGGGGCGGGTACAGCGCTTGTCGCCACGAGTCTGATTGGGGTGCTGCTGGGGCGCTGGCTGTCCACACGGGTGTCGTCGCGCAATCTAGAGACGGCTGCGGCAGTGATGATGCTGGTTATCTCGGTGATGCTGCTGTGGGATGTGGCCCATCTTTAGGCCGGTAGAAGGATCCGAAATTTTTAGGATCAGGGCGCACGGCGGTGCGCCCCTACAAAGAAATCCGAAATTTTTAGGATTAGGGCGCACGGCGGTATGCCCCTACAGAGAATTCATTTCACGCAAAATTTTCACGAAATTAATTCATAGACGGGCTATGGACTGGAATTTACTGGGGCTGAGCTTTATCACGGTATTTATCTCTGAGCTAGGGGATAAAAGCCAACTGGCGGCGATCGCCCTCGGCGGCAGCACCAAGTCGGTGCGCTCGGTGTTTTTGGGCTCATCGGTCGCGCTGCTGCTGGCGAGCCTGCTGGGGGTGCTGCTGGGTGAAGGCGTCTGCCAGATTTTGCCCGTGCGCTGGCTGAAGGCGATCGCGGCCATTGGGTTTGCGCTGATGGCGGTGCGGTTGCTGTGGCCCTCGGCAGCCCCTTCGATCGAACCGGAAGAAGGCTAGTTACAAGGCTAGTTACTTAGTCCGCTCATCGATTACTAATCGATAGCAATCGATTCACCGAATAACAAGCCCACAACAAATGGGGATCGCTGCTCAGTCAGGCGATCCCCATTTTTCTATCCCTATCCAGACCATCCCCCGATCGGGTGTGAGGATCGAACCGCAAATCACCTATAAAGCGTATTCATAACGAGTACGTTTTAGCTATAATTAAATCATTGGAAGCGCGTTATTAGCTCAACTCACAAATCTCAACCTAAAAATCTCAACTTACACATTAAGGACTCCGTAGAAATGGTCAACTCAACGGTCAAAATTGTTGGTATTGCTGGCAGTCTCAGACCGGGTTCCTATAGTCATCTGGCGCTGAATATCGCGGCTGAGCGTGTCCGGGAACTAGGGGCTGAGGTCGAAATTATTGATTTGCGATCGCTAACGCTACCCTTTTGTGACGGGGGCGACAGCTACCCCGACTACCCTGATGTAGAGCGGCTGCGGCAGGCGGTGCTCCAGGCAGACGGCATTATTTTGGCGACGCCCGAATATCACGGTAGCCTCAGCGGCGTGCTCAAAAACGCGTTGGATCTGATGGGCTTTGAGCATTTTTCGGGTAAGGTAACCGGGCTGATTAGCGTTTTGGGCGGGCAGTCGAACAGCAACGCCCTCAACGACATGCGCACGATCACGCGCTGGGTGCACGCCTGGACGATTCCAGAGCAAGTGGCGATCGGGCAAGCCTGGAAAGCCTTTGATAGCAACGGCAATCTGGTCGACGAGGGGTTGGCAAAGCGGTTTGATGCCTTTGCCCGCAGTTTGGTCGACAATACCCGCAAATTGCGGGGGGTCGCGCACCCCGAAATGGCGATCGCCTCCTGATGGCGCTCAAGCACTCGCGTGCGAAGCTTGGGTAGATACGGTAACCTAGTGACTTGACCCTACCTTGCTTTGCTACCCCGCACCCCTATGCCCCAGGCTGTAGATTTCATCGCTCAACTCAATGCTTCCCAACGTCGGGCCGTCGAACATTATTGCGGCCCGCTGTTGGTGGTGGCGGGGGCGGGGTCGGGTAAAACGCGGGCGCTGACCTTTCGCATTGCCAATCTGGTGTTGACCCATCGGGTCGATCCCGAACACATTTTGGCGGTCACGTTTACCAACAAAGCCGCGCGGGAGATGAAGGAGCGGATTGAAAAGCTATTTGCCGATCAAGAAGCCCAAGCCAAATTTGGCAAGCCGCTGTCGGCACTGCCCGCCAGCGACCAAATGCGGCTAAAGTCAAAGGTTTATAAGGAAATTACCAAGGAGCTGTGGATTGGCACCTTTCACGCGCTCTGCGGTCGGATTTTGCGCTTTGATATCGAAAAATACCGCAGCAGCCAAGGCTACCAGTGGAATCGCAACTTTTCTATTTTTGACGAATCGGATACGCAAAGCTTAGTCAAAAATATTGTCGTCAATCAGCTCAATTTAGACGACAAAAAGTTCGAGCCGCGATCGGTGCGCTATGCCATTAGCAATGCCAAAAACCAAGGGCTGACGCCCGAAGA
>DATNOW010000848.1:0-2962 GCA_036703515.1 Chroococcidiopsis sp. | reverse complement strand
TGTGGCCACTGAGCTTTGTCGAAGTGCCGAACCACTCTCTCATCATAAAGAATTGTTAACGACATGGCCGCCAATGCTGTCTACATTGCGCCGCAAGTGTTATCGATGGATGGGACTGGTTGCTTTGTGAACCGTCCTTTGCCCTGTACTCCCCCCGCCCATGGCCGATGCAACGTTTCAAAAAACTAACCTCGACTGGCAGCTCCAGCAGGTTGGGCAGCGCTTTGGTGAATGGCTAGAGCTGCAATTTTCGAAATTTTCGGGTTCGAAAGTTCCTGACCCTAATATTCCGCCCGTGGTGTTTGAAACGCTGTTTTGGGTGCTGGTCGTTGCCCTCCTCACCTGGATGCTGTGGATGCTCTATCGCATTTTGCGGCCCTACCTCTATTTGCTCACCCCACCAGCCGCAACCGCCGCTGAACCCCGACACGACACCTCTCAGCCCATGACCGTCGCCGACTGGCTGGCGCGGGCCCAAGCGCTCCAGGCACAGGGCGACTATGCTCAGGCCTGCCGCGCCCTTTATATGGCCATGGTGCAGCGCCTCGACGATACCCAGCGCCTACCCAACGAGCCCAGCCGCACCGATGGCGAATACCTCCGGGCTGTGCAGGTGTTTCCCGCCATCCGCCCCTACCAAACGCTGATCCGCACCCACGAGCAGCTACTGTTTGGGGATGCCAGCGCCATCTCCAATGACACCTGGCGGCAATGTCAGCAGGCCTATCGGGAGATCGAGTCAGAATGAACGCGCTCAATCGGATACCGGGCTTCAAAAATCGCTGGGTGCGCGGTGGGGCGATCGCCCTCCTGGCCTTACTGGGGCTGACCTTGTTTCTAGCGCCCAACACCTCACGCGGCAGTGGCTCCACTTACAGCCGCGCCCCCGATGGCTATGGCGCGTGGTTTGAATATATGGCCGAGCAAGGCACCCCCATCCAGCGCTGGCAGCGCCCCTTTACCGACTTGATCAACACCCCTGATGGGGTGAGCAACGAACCCATGACCTTGCTGCAAGTCCACATCCCCAGCCAGTATACGGGCGTCGACTATGGGCAGCAGCAGTGGGTCAGCCAAGGCAATCGGTTAATTATTGCTGGGGTGCGGGGTAGCATCACCCCAGCGCCCTTTAGCCGCACCATCAACAGCGAGGCCGGCCCGCTGCTGCTAGAAACCGGGCGGCGGCTTAATAACGATATCAACGGCAAGCTGGTGCTGAGTGATTCCTATGGGGCGATCGCCCTTAAGGAAACCGTTGATAAAGGCGAAATCATCTACATCATCTCGCCCTACATCGCCAGCAACGCCTACCAAGACACCCCCGGCAACTTTAAGTTTCTAGCCACTCTCATGGCCCAATCGGGCTATACCCCCTGGGTTGACGAATACCTGCACGGCTACAAAGACAGCGACGTGATCACCGAGGAAGCGGGCGGCAGTTGGGTGAGCTATCTGGCGGGCACCCCCGTTGTGCTGGTGGTGTTTCAACTGGCGATCGTGCTGTTGGTGATGATCTTTGCCGAAAACCAGCGGTTTGGCCTACCTGCCCCGCTCACCACCCCCACCCCCAACAACAGCAAGGCCTATATCGAAGCGCTGGCCAGCGTTTTGCAGAAAGCCAACAGCAGCGAATTTATCCTCGATGCCATCGGTAAAGAAGAGCAGCGTCAGCTGCAAAAAGCGCTGGGCTTGGGCAATACTCTGCTGGCACCCCAACCGCTGATCGAGGCCTGGGTGCAACAAACCGGGCGATCGCCCACCGAGATCGACCAGGTCTTCCGCCCCTACTGGCAAAAACGCCAAATGAGTGAGGCCGACCTGTTAGCCTGGATTAAAACCGTTCACGCCCTCCGCCAGCATCTGCCCGCCTAAACCCTCATGTGCTCTCTTCTCCCGCCGTCTTTTCACTCCCCTCTGCCCTCCTTTTCATCCTTTTGCCCATGCCACACGACAACACCGCTTTTAACCGTCTCAGCCAAGCCCTCAACCACGTCATTGTCGGCCAGGCCGATCTGGTGCAACAGCTCTTGGTTGCCCTCCTGTCAGGGGGGCACGTCATCTTAGAAGGGGTGCCCGGCACGGGCAAAACGCTGCTGGTCAAAGTCATGGCCCGGCTGGTGCAAGCCGAATTTCGCCGCATCCAGCTAACCCCAGACATCCTGCCGGCCGACATCCTGGGCACCAACATTTTTGACCTCAATAGCCGCAGTTTTAGCCTCAAAAAAGGGCCCGTCTTCACCCAAATCTTGCTGGCCGATGAAATCAACCGGACGCCGCCCAAAACCCAATCGGCTTTGCTCGAAGCGATGGAAGAACAGCAGGTGACGCTGGATGGTGAAAGCCTGCCCCTGCCCGATATGTTTTGGGTGATCGCCACCCAAAACTCGCTGGAATTTGAAGGCACCTATCCGCTGCCCGAAGCGCAGCTCGATCGCTTTTTGTTTAAGCTCGTAGTCGGCTATCCCGACACAGCAGCCGAAAAGCAAATGCTGCTCAACAGCCAGGCGGGGTTTCAGGCGAAACGGCTCGATCTGGCGCGGCTCAGCCCCCTAGCCACCGTTGAGGACGTGCTGCAAGCGCGGCAGGCTGTGAAGCAGGTTGCAGTCAAAGACACGCTGCTCGACTACATTTTGGCCTTGGTGCAGCGCACCCGCAAACATCCCGACTTGGCGTTGGGGGCTTCTCCCCGTGCAGCGGTGGCCTGGCTGCAAACCAGCAAGGCCCAGGCTTGGCTGGCAGGGCGCGATTTTGTCACCCCCGATGATGTCAAGGCCGTGGCTCCCTCGCTGTTGCGCCATCGCCTGATTTTGCGCCCCGAGGCCCAACTTGACGGCTTGCAGGTCGAAGCGGTGATTCAGTCGATGCTGGGACAAGTGCCCGTACCGCGATAGCCACCCAGTGTTCCCCTCTACCCTGCTTCGCACGGGCAAAGCCCTACACCCTTTACCATTCACCCTTTTTC
>DATNOW010000847.1:0-11447 GCA_036703515.1 Chroococcidiopsis sp. | reverse complement strand
GCCGCCCAGCGCCATGTAGGCGCAAGGGAACAGCAGCACTCCCGACCACCCGACGAATACAAATCTGTCGCGCTTTAGCCAGTCGTCGAGGACGTCAAACCATCCCCTCGTCTCTTGCGCGCGCCCCATTGCTATGGTCATGGCAAAAATCTCCAATATGGGCTTAGCCGCGAGATAAATCGATAATGAATTGAAGAAGACGCTGCATATTTTGAGTAAAAATACTCAAAATATTACAGGGCGTGAGTAAAGTTAACGTTTCTTTACCATGTCCCTCATTATATAGACAGATCCCTAAAATTTTCATCCCTTCCTTGGCAGAAGTCTTTGAGTAGATCGGGCGATCGCTCCACCATGGGGGACGGTTCGTGGCATTTCTAAAGAAAATATGTTGATCTGTTACGTGGCATCTGCATGAGATCTATGTGGCATCTACGTAGCATCAACAAAATCAGCCAACTGCGTTGGGTCTGACGGTTATTTCATCGGACTTGATATTAGAGTAGATGAGAGTCTGCATTTGAGATCTGAGAGCTTATGTACATTATTGATTTGGCGCTGAAAAATACGCCCTCGATGTTGTCAGTCCAGCGCAAGACGGAGGAAGACGCGCAGACCATCTATAAACAGGTGGTTGAGGCGATTCGCACGGGCAACCCAACCCTGATCGAATTAACCTGTGAGCAGCAGGTCGATAAGAAATTGACCGTGCTGGTCAGCGAACTGGCGGCGGTGCAACTGTCTGAGAAATCGGGCACGGGTACCGCTTCGGGACGCGTCCCTGGCTTTTTTGCTATGACTGAGCCCTAGGGCACCCATACAGCCAGCACGACTGGCACCCCAGCAGTACCCACAGCAGTACCCAGAGTCTAAACCTTGGCATGAGTGACGTTGCGATCGCAATCCGAGATATTTGTTTTCAGTGGTCGGCTGAGGCCCCGGTGTTGCAATCCTGCTCGGTTGAGATTCCCAAGGGCAAATTTTGGATGGTGCTGGGCACCAATGGCAGCGGCAAATCCACCCTGCTCAAACTGCTGACGGGCTTGCTGCAGCCGACCTCTGGGCAGATTGGCATTTTGCCCCCGGTGGGTTACGTGTTTCAAAACCCTGACCACCAGTTGGTGATGCCGACCGTGGCTGCCGATGTTGCCTTTGGCTTAGTCGATGAGCAACTGACGCTAGCGCAGGTCAAGCAGCGAGTAGAAGAAGCGCTGGTCGCCGTTAATCTGTGGCATTTGCAGCGGCGACCGATCTATGCGCTCAGCGGCGGGCAAAAGCAGCGGATTGCCATCGCCGGAGCGATCGCCCGTCACTGTGAGGTCTTGCTGCTGGATGAACCGACGGCGCTGCTAGATCCCGATAGCCAGCTCGACTTAGTGGTACAGGTGCAGCAGTTGGTCAAAAATCGAGGTCTGACGGCCCTTTGGGTTACCCATCGCCTGGATGAACTTGACTATTGCGATGGCGCATTCTTGCTAGAAAACGGGCGCGTCGTCGACCAAGGCGACCCGCAGCGGCTGAAGGAACGGATGATGCGATCGCAGGAATTTATCGTGGCAGAATAACTAGCCCATAACAGCCAAACATTACTCAACCTAATCCAGCATCACAAACGAGTCATCTCCACTAAGGCCATAAAACAATATCGCATCCCTAGGGATGCGATTTTGTTTTATTTGTTCGCTGCATTTGCTTGATGGCAGCTATCCGGCTCTTGTGAGCAAATAGCGCTATACGTCTTCTTCCCAAGACTCGACATCCAGCAAATCGCTGATCGGGTCTTGCATCGAAAACTCAAATTCAGCCAATTCCTGCTTCCAGTGGGGCCACTCGTCTCCGTAGAGGAGGGCAATCTTCCAGATGTTGTCAGAAGGCTTAAGCACTTTGGATTCAACCAACGAGCGCACTTGGCGCTGAAACTTAACCATCGGGTGAACAACCGGGCGGGCTATCACACTATTCGTCATAATTTAATTTTCAAAATCCTTTAATTCAGGGTGTCATGGCTCTGGATTAACTGAACCTCTACGCAGCTCTCGGTAGCGCATCCAGCAGCTTGCTTTCCAACCAAGCATGTTATCACAAATAACTCAAGACGTGGACAAAAACACACTTTCGTCAGGAAGTATTGACGATCCCTATCAAACGAATCGATACCGATCAGATGTACTTACGGATTTGAGACGCATTTGATGGCTTGGGAGCTTGAGGGCTTGGGAGTTTGAGGGCTTGAGGGCTTGGGAGCTTGAGGGCTTGGGAGCTTGAGGGCATAATGCTGGGCGTGTCTTTTTGGGTTCGCCAGAGAAAACTGGAAACGGTTGGCGATGGGTTCGTTGCCTGGTTCGTTATCGGGTTCGCGATCGGGTTCGCGATCGGTGCACTAGGCTGAGGCGATCGCCCCTTGCGGACTACAGCCTAAAAATAATGCTTTCTCTTTAGGGAATTAGAGCGTAAAATAAGAGTTTTGGGAACTTCCTAAGTAAATAGAGAGGAAATTCGAATGTCGCGATATAGAGGTCCTCGCCTCAGGATTGTACGTCGTTTGGGTGTGGAACTGCCCGGTCTGACCCGTAAGGAGAAGCGGCAGTCTGGTAAGCGTACCAACCCACCCGGTCAACATGGCGCTAACCGCAAAAAGCGTTCCGAATATGCGGTGCGTCTGGAAGAAAAGCAGAAGCTGCGCTTCAACTACGGCATCAGCGAACGTCAACTGCTGCGCTACGTGCGTAAGGCTCGCCGGGCAGCAGGTTCTACGGGTCAAACGATCCTCATGCTGCTAGAGATGCGGTTGGATAACACGGTCTTCCGCTTGGGCATGGCTCCTACCATCCCAGCCGCTAGACAGTTGGTGAATCACGGGCATATTACCGTCAACGGTCGTGTGCTCAACATTCCGAGCTACCAATGTAAGCCCGGAGACGTGATCGCCGTGCGTGATAACGAGCGCTCTCGCAAGCTGGTTGAAGCCAACCTTCAGTTTCCAGGTTTGGCCCACCTGCCGAGCCACCTCGAATTTGACAAAGCCAAGTATGTTGGCAAAGTTAATGGGCTCGTCGAGCGCGAGTGGATTGCGCTTCAGGTGAACGAACTGCTGGTGGTTGAGTACTACTCCCGTCAGGCTTAATCGAATTGATGGTCAACTCGTTGATTGTCAAGTCGACCAATTCTTTGGATTTAATTTCATAACGCGGCATTATCGATTGCCCTCTGATCCGTCAGTCAGAGGGCTATTTTTTGTCCTTCAGACCTTTTGCTTTAGCCCTAATCCAACTGCGGTTTACAGATAATCGATCCACAGATAGCCAATCCGCAGGTAACATGAGGCGATAGTCAGTTCTAGTCAATCCAGTGCAATAATCACTAGAACACCGTCTAACAAGAATTGCTCTACTTCCCTGAGTATGGGATGGGTGCAGGCTAGACTTTCGGTCATAGCCCCCTCCAATGCTCAGCGGGTGTGTTTCAACGGCGCGATCGCCCTATCCTGTGACTCCTCTACCTTTGCTATCCCCATCGCTTCTGATTGCCCAGATCAATCCCATCTTGGGAGATGTTCGGGTCGATCTGCTTTGCCTCGCATTGATGCTGGCTCTCTCAGCCTTCTTTTCAGGGTCAGAAACCGCGATTACAGCCCTCGATAACCTCAAGCTGCGAGCGCTGATCAAAGAAGAAGGGGACGTGGGCGGCATTTTTTCGCTAGTGCTAGAAAAGCGGGCTCGGTTTATCACGACCCTGCTGATCGGCAACAACCTAGTCAATAATTTTTCGGCCATTCTGACCAGCAACCTGTTTGCGATCTGGTTTGGGGCCAATGAAGCCGTCGTCTTGGCGGCTACGGTAGCGGTAACGGTGTTAGTGCTGATTTTTGGCGAGATTACGCCCAAATCTCTAGCGATTAACAACGTCATGCCGATTTTTCAGATCGTGGTTCATCCGATCTACTGGCTGTCGCGCATGATGTCAGCCGTAGGGATTACCTACTTTTTAGAGGCGATCGCCCAATCCGCGATTCGGCTGTTTCAGCCCAACCATTCCCAGCCGGGTGAGTCGGTGCAGGATTTGCAGCTGTTGATCGAAATTTTGGGTGGTAAGGGCCAGCTTGATATCGATCGCCGCCAGTTGCTCAACAAAGCTCTTAGCCTCGATCGCCTGACCGCCCGCGATGTCGTCAAACCCCGCATCGACATGCGCACCATTGCCCATGAAGCAAGCCTGCAAGATTTGATCAATCTCTGTCTAGAAACGGGCTATTCTCGCATTCCGGTGCAAGAAGAATCAAAGGATCAGATTGTTGGCATTGTTAACCTCAAGCGAGCGCTCCAGGCGCTGAATACGCTCAAACAAAACCCGCAGGACGATAGCGCACCCGAAGACGCTTCCATTACCCTGGCGATGGACCCGCCGACCTATGTGCCGGATGTGAAACGAGTGTCTGACCTGCTTAAAGAAATGCTGCAACAGCGCCTCCATATCGCCATTGTGGTGGATGAATACGGAGGCACTGTGGGGCTGATTACCCTAGAAGATATCCTTGAGGAGCTGGTGGGCGAAATCTACGATGAGAGCGATTACCCGGCCCGGCTCAGTCGCGATGAGCGGGGGGGCGATCGCCGCTATCGACGGGGAGCATTTTAAGGGGAGCATTTTAAGAGCTGATTCCTGACCACAGCGACAGATAAAGGGAAGCATCGAGCGCCGGGGCAGTGCTGATGATGCCATACTCCGCCATGCGGTTGGCCGCTAGCATCCAGCGATCGCCATTGATCGTGCCCAGTTGCTCAGGGGCAATGCCGCGCAGCACATAGGCGGCCACCAATTCGAGCGATCGCGTTTGATAACCCACATCGGTATACTTGCTGCCCGGTTCGGCATAGTTCTCTGCCACAATCTTGGCCGTGCCCGGAATATCAGCCAGGGCCGCCTGCCAACCGGCAAAGCTCGCTTCCAAAAACGCTTTGACCGCATCGCCGTGGGCCGACAGCATCGCATCCGTCGTAAAGAAAGTTTGGGCATAGGCCTGGTAGCCATAGTCATCCATCGGCAGCAAAATCGGCTCAGAACCCACCTGGTTGGCAAAGGCGATCGGTTCATCGACCGCGTAACATTGCAGGGCCGCTAGTTCGCCCCGAATCAAGCGCCCAAGCTTATCTTCATAGGGGATTTCGATCACCTCAATGGCGTCTGGGGCAATACCATTCACCCCTTTGACCAATTCCATCACCTTGATGCCATCAACATGCACCCCGACTGACTTGCCGACCAAGTCTTGCAGGGTAGTCAGGCCGCTGCCGGGCATGGTCATCAGGGCATAGGGCGACGCTTGAAACATTGTAGCCACCGCCTTAAGCGGCGCACCCTCTGCTTGGGCCTCGGAAATCAAATTTTGCTCAGCGCAGCCAATCACCATCTCCGAGTTAACCACCGTTTCGGGCACCACTACGCCCGACTCCCAAGGATTGAGCATCACGTCCAAACCTTTGGCGGCATAGAGCCCGAGGTGATCGGCCATCAGCAGGCCAGCAAACTGGACATTAAATTTCCAGTCTAGCTGCATCGTCAGGCTGCCCGAACCCGTCATGGCGGCGGCCCAAGGGGATTTCAGCACACTGCCTCCAACGGTCGCTAGACCTGCACCCAGAGAATAGAACAGAAATGAACGACGACGCATCTCCTCAATAGCTCCAACTTAAATCCAATTAAGATAAGTCCAATCAACGTAAGTCAAATCAAACTCCAAGAATGACCTGATGATCACGGCAAACGGTTGCTTCAGGCGATTAATTCTTGGGCGATTAATTTTTGACGGAAAAGAATATTCCACTATGACCTTAGCCAGTTGCTCCGTTCCCTAGAGTAGTTGAGGCTACACAACCGCAGGTTGCCCCCGCCTGAGCCTGCTGGATGGTTGACACCTCTTCTAGATCGCAAACGATCGCAAACGAAACACAGTCGCAATCCACTAGCCACAATCCACTAGTTGCAATCCACTAATCACAATCCACCAGTCACAATCCACTAGTGGTAGGATGTGCTGCGTGGTTTTTGGTGGGTAGAGAGTGGGGTTATGGTGGCTTTGACCTATGCCATTTTGGGGACTGGCGCGCTGGGCGGCTTTTATGGGGCCCGCTTGCAGCAGGCTGGCTCTACGGTGCATTTTTTGATGCGCAGTGACTACGACTATGTCTGCCAGCATGGGCTGCGGGTGGAATCACCCGAGGGGGATATCACCCTGCCCACCGTGCACGCCTACCGACAGGTGAGCGATATGCCGCGCTGCGATGTAGTGGTCGTGGCGCTCAAGACGACGCAAAACCACCACTTGGCTGACCTGCTGCCGCCTGTGCTGAAGGATGATGGCGTTGTGCTCGTGCTGCAAAACGGTCTGGGGATCGAGCCCGAAGTAGCGGAAATTGTGGGCAGCGATCGCGTCATGGGGGGGCTCTGTTTCATTTGCTCCAATAAGGTCGGCCCGGGTCACATCCGCCATCTCGACTACAAAAAAATTGCCTTGGGTGAATACGCGGAGGGCTATGCAGCGGCGGGGATCACGGCACGAATGCAGCAGATTGCCGCTGATTTTGAACGTGCTGGCATCCCCATCGAAATCGCGGAGGATCTGTTTCACGCCCGCTGGAAAAAGCTGGTGTGGAATATTCCATTTAACGGGCTATCGGTGGTGCTTGATGCCCAAACCAACGAGATGATGGGCGATCCAGCCGTATGTCAACTCTCGGAACAGTTGATGTGGGAAGTGCTGGCGGGGGCAGCGGCCTGTGGGCGGGCGATCGCCCCTGAGTTTGTCCAAACGATGCTCGACCATACGGCCCAGATGAGCCCTTACCGCACCAGCATGAAAATCGACTATGACGAACGCCGACCCCTCGAACTGGATGCCATTTTTGGCAAACCGCTGAAATTTGCTACAGCAGCCGGAGCCAACCTGCCGCGCATCGACATGCTCTACCGCCAACTGCAATTTTTAGATGCCCGCAATCGGCAATGATGCTACCCACGGCAACTATCCACGGCTCTCTGCCATCGCTCATGCCATACCATCACTTCCGCACGGCCATAAAAGTTTCTCTGCCGGGCGTTCAACAGTCTGCTAAGTTTATGTAGGTCATGTAGTAATTGTGGTCTCCCTGACTTTCCCGAAACGCATTACCCTCCGACGCTGTGGGGATCAGGGGAGAGGGGGAATGCTTGGCGATATGAGACTGATTGTTCAGAAATATGGTGGTACGTCTGTCGGTTCCGTAGAGCGGATGCAGGCGGTGGCGCAACGAGTCAAACGCACGGTGGAAGCGGGCTATGCGGTGGTGGTGGTGGTGTCTGCCATGGGCAAGACCACCGATGGCTTAGTCAAGCTAGCCAATGAAATTTCGACTAACCCCAGCCGCCGAGAAATGGACATGCTGCTGTCTACGGGAGAGCAGGTGTCGATCGCGCTGCTCAGCATGGCGCTGCATGCGGCTGGGCAACCGGCGATTTCCCTCACCGGGGCGCAGGTGGGCATCGTCACCGAGGCCGAGCACACCCGAGCCCGAATTTTGAGCATTGATCCCGAGCGAGTTGAGCGCCATCTCAAGGACGGCAAAGTTGTTGTTATTGCGGGTTTTCAGGGGATTAGCAGCACCGAAGATCTAGAAATTACGACCTTGGGACGGGGCGGCTCTGACACTTCGGCCGTGGCGATCGCCGCTGCCTTAGGAGCCGAGTGCTGCGAGATTTATACCGACGTACCGGGAATTTTGACCACCGATCCGCGGATTGTGGCCGACGCCCGCCTGATGGACGAGATTACCTGCGACGAGATGCTAGAGCTGGCCAGCCTAGGGGCCAAGGTGCTGCATCCCCGCGCGGTTGAGATTGCCCGCAACTACGGCATGATGCTGGTGGTGCGCTCTAGCTGGACGGATGATCCCGGTACGCGGGTGGTGTCTCCGATCCCGCAGCCGCGCTCTCTCGAAGGCTTGGAGATTACCAACCCGGTAGACGCCATTGAATTTGATACCGACCAGGCCAAGGTGGCGATGCTGCGCGTGCCCGATCGCCCCGGCATTGCGGCCAAGCTGTTTGGTGAAATCGCCGGGCAAAACCTCGATGTCGATTTGATCATTCAGTCGATCCATGAGGGCAACACCAACGACATTGCCTTTACGGTGACAACGGGCAGCCTCAACCGGGCCGAAGCGGTAGCCCAGGCGATCGCCCCTGCCCTGCGCAATTCCATTGATCCCAGCCTCAGCGAGGCCGAGGTGATCGTCGAACGGCGGATGGCCAAGGTCAGCATTGTCGGTGCAGGCATGATTGGGCGGCCCGGCGTGGCGGCTCAGATGTTTTCCACCCTGGCGGCTGCGGGCGTCAATTTAGACATGATCTCGACCTCTGAGGTCAAAGTTAGCTGCGCCATCGATGCCGAAGATTGCGATCGCGCCCTGCAAGCCCTGTGCAAAGCGTTTCAGGTCAACAGTTCACCCGTTAAGAGCCAAGCCCCGGTTCAAGGTAGCCTCGATCGCCCCAGTGAAGCGCAGTCTAAAGACGTGATTCCGCCTGTGCGCGGCGCAGCGTTAGACATCAAGCAGGCGCGGCTAGCCATTCGCCATGTGCCCGATCGCCCCGGCATGGCGGCGCGGATTTTTGATCTGCTGTCGGCGCACAACATCAGCGTCGATATGATCATCCAGTCGCAGCGCTGTCGCCTGATCGACGGCAGCCCCACCCGCGATATTGCCTTCACCGTTGCCCAGATGGATGGGGCCGATGCCCGCGCCCTGCTGCAACAGGCCGCGGCCGAGATGGGCTATGGGGATGTGCTGCTCGATGAGGCGATCGCCAAGGTGAGCATCGTCGGCACGGGCATGATTGGCTGTCCGGGGATCGCCGCCCAAATGTTTGCCGCCCTGGCCAATGAAACGATCAACATTCAAATGATTGCTACGTCAGAAATCAAGATCAGCTGCGTGGTGTCTGAAGAAGACGGTATCCGCGCCCTCCAGGCAGTACATGCGGCCTTTGGGCTATCGGGCAGCGATCGCATCGAAGTACCCGCCTAATTAATTCACCCACCGCTCGGCAAAAAACAGGTGCAAGGATCAAGCCTTCGCACCTGTTTTTAGGATTCTGTAATTAAGATTCTGCGGACTAGAGTTAGTAGTCGGAACTCTCTTAGGACAGCTTAACGCGCATCAAAACCTGGCCATATTCCACAGGCTGCGCGTTCTCGACCAAAATTTCGATCACTTCACCCGAAATCTCGGCTTCGATCTCGTTCATCAGCTTCATCGCTTCGATGATGCAGACCGTTTGCCCCGAACGGACGCGATCGCCCAATTCGACAAAGGCGGCCTCATCGGGGGCCGGGGAACGATAAAACGTGCCCACCATCGGAGACGTAATCTCAGCGGTACGTTCGTTGCTAATCGGCGCATGGGCGGGCGGCAACGCTTCTACAGCCGGAGTGGGGATCGCCACAGGCTGGGTTGGGGCAGGTGCTGTAACACTAGCCGCTGGCGCTGTGCTAGCCACAACTGGGCGATCGCCACCCTGAGCATCTTTGCGCACCGTTAGCTCAAAATCATTGCTTTTAAGAGTCAGCTCTGCAATATCAGTCTGATTTAATATCGCTAACAGCTCTTTCAGTTGGTTAAGGTCAAATTCCACAATAGTTTGTTTATCAATAATCAAGTTGGGCAACCGTCGCACCGACCCGCCAGCGATGGACTAGCGGTAGAGCGCACCTAATAAACCGTCCATTTGTGACTGTTCCAAAGGTTGAATTTTACGGGGTTGCTGAAACCAACTCCAACCGGAAACCGTAAAACTTAACCTCCAGCCTAGTCTTTCTCGCGACCCAAGTAAGTGTCGTTGCGGGTATCGATTTTGATGCGCTCACCGATTGTAATAAACAGCGGCACCATCACCTGCGCACCGGTTTCTACAATGGCGGGCTTTGTGCCTCCCGTGGCAGTGTCACCCTTGACGCCAGGATCGGTCTGAGTGACTTCGAGCACCACCGAGTTGGGCAGTTCGACCTCTAGCACCTGTTCGCCCCAGCGGACGACCTTGACCTCCATTCCGTCTTTGAGATATTTCACGCCATCGCCAATTTGCGCTGCGCTCAGTCGCCCTTCTTCGTAGGTCGACATATCCATGAAGACGTATTCGTCACCGTCTTTGTAGGTGTGCTGCATGTCGCTCTTTTCCAACAGAGCTTGGGGAACCGTTTCACCGGCCCGGAAGGTGCGCTCTACAACGCTGCCGCTTTGAGCATTTTTTAGCTTAGTCCGGACAAACGCAGATCCCTTCCCTGGTTTTACGTGCAGAAACTCCACCACACGCCAAACAGAGCCATCAAGGACGATGCTGACACCGGGACGAAAGTCGTTGCTGGAAATCATGAATCTTGTTGCTTGAGGAGAACAATTGGCAACTTATTTTACCGCTCAACGGCCCTCTTTAGGGGACGAAGTCTATCCCAATGGGGCGATTTCTATCGGTTTCTGTCGGCCTCTGTCAACCTCTGGCGACTGTCTCTAGCGAGAATGACAGGACTTTGCCAAGCGTCACGATGCCCATTGAGAGACTTGAGCGGTTTGGGCGATCGCCTGTGACCTCAATTTTTTTGTACTTTGAATGGCAAAAATGTAATTGAAAGTACAATTCGCTTTTGAAAAAACCTTTGTAGTAATCCTAAATCACGTGCATTAATTTTGGGCGCGGTATGTCAGGTCAGCTTACGGTGGTGGGTCACAATTATGGTTAACTCCCCGGTGTCGACATCAGGTATCAGGGCATCCCAGTCCCTGGAAGAGAGCAGCACGTTAGGCTCACTGGCTGAAAATGCGGTGGGGGTGACGCTGCGCTCGGTCACGAAAAAATACGGCTCGTTTACGGCGGTTGAAAACATCAACCTAGAGATTGCGGCTGGCTCTTATACCTGTTTGTTGGGGCCGAGTGGCTGCGGCAAGACCACAACCCTACGGATGATTGCGGGGCATGAAGGCATCACCAGCGGAGATTTGTATATTGGCGATCGCCGCGTCAACGACCTCGCCCCGGCTAAGCGCAACACCGCCATGGTGTTCCAAAGCTACGCCCTGTTTCCGCACAAAACCGTGTTTCAAAACGTGGAATTTGGGCTCAAGATGCGGGGCATCGAAAAAGCCGAGCGCGCCCGCCGAGTCGGTGAAATCATCGAGGTGGTGGGGCTGAGTAAGTTTGTCGATCGCCGCCCACCGATGCTCAGCGGCGGGCAGCAGCAGCGAGTTGCCTTGGCTCGCGCCTTGGTGACGCGCCCCCAGGTGCTCTTGTTGGACGAACCGTTGAGCGCCCTTGACGAAAACCTGCGGGTCAAGACCCGAGGCGAGTTGCGCCGCCTGCAAAAGCAATTTGGCATGACCTTCATTCAGGTCACCCACGGGCAAGACGAAGCCTTTGCCCTCTCC
>DATNOW010000846.1:0-3488 GCA_036703515.1 Chroococcidiopsis sp. | reverse complement strand
AGGCCTGCATTTCGGAAATCTCCTCGGCAGCCGCGTGAACTTGCAACATCTCCAAATATTCGTCAGCCCCGCAAGAAAAGGCATCCAGCAACATCTCCAAGAGCTTTTCGCGATCGCGCAGGGCTCCTTTTTCTTCAATGAGCCTAAACTTCAGACGAACTTCGCAGTCGTAGACACCAACGTCAGGACTGGCTGATTGAAACTCTATAGACGTTGCTTTCATCTTGCAGAAACCGCACCGACTGTGCTGGCAGAGAGGGGTGTCGTAGGCAGGGGATAGAACGGAGGATCGATGCCTAGGAGCTAAACACGATAGCCTAGGGGTTGAAGAGATTCAGGAAGCGCTGGGGTGGCGATGGCGTGCAGTCAGACTATCCTATTGCTTGACTTAGGGTTCCCGCCTGCGGGGCAAATTTGCTAGTCAAATCTAATGAAAATCCGTCAACTGACAAGTTGTGGACTAGCGTGACGGGGATGGGATAGTCAACCTGAGAAGAGGATCAAAATCTAGACTTTAGACGGTGTTTAAACCGTCTAAAACTAATCAGCAAATTACTCGGGGCGGTAGAGATAACGAGTTTGCCGTCGCGCAATGAACGCATCAAGCATTTCTATAACTTGAACATAGCACTGCTGAGATGGGTTTTGTGAAGCGCCCGTTTAAAGTCTCTGTGAGGAGTTGGAGATTGCTTCATCGGGGCTTTAATAAGCATTAGGGAAAGGATGTAATGCTTGCGTGAAGTCGCGTAGCTGGGCTAAATTCAATGGCTTTGGATAATAGAAAACAGATAGATTTACGGATTGAGTTCGCTATTTCTCCGATGATTAATAATGTTCTTATAAGAACTTTTTTGTCCGCATTACTGATGGGTAAACGTGATTAAAATAACAAGCTACTTTTGGATTTTTAGGATCTTGAATCAGCCTGTAAACCTTCTCTTGCGTCATGACTTGACCCTGGCTTAATGGTGCATCTGTCAGTAATGCCAGTAATCTGCCTGCAAATTGTGATTATGGCTGGGTCAGCAGCCAAGCCCGGAGGGTTTCAGCTACCGTCCAGGCTTGGGCAAAGGCTCCGCGAGGGGCAAACGGTGCATCCCCTTCAAAAATTTCGCTGAGGCTGCCAACGCCATGGTCGGTGAGGTGATGGGCCATGGGTTCGAGGAAGGAGCGGGCGATCGCCGGGTTGTTGTAGACGCGGAGATGGGACTGGACGAAGGGCCCAATCAACCACCCCCAAACGGTGCCTTGGTGGTAGGCGCTATCGCGCTGGAGGGGGTCACCCTCATAGCGGCCACGGTATTGCAGGTCGCCGGGTTCGAGCGATCGCAGCCCGTGGGAGGTGAGTAAGACGCGCCCGCAGGTATCGACAATGGCCTGGCGCTGCTCGGTGGCGAGCAGGGGAGGGCAACCGGGGGCAGTGGGCAAGGAAACAGCAAAGAGCTGATTGGGGCGGAGGGATGAGTCGTGGCCGTCGGGGCCGTCCACCACGTCATAGCAATGCCCTACGGATGGGTTCCAAAATCGGGCAAAGCCTTGAGCGGTCTGGGCGGCCATCTGCTGGTAAAGCTCAGCCGGCTGCTCCAAGGTTTGGGCAAAGTAGGCCATGATACCCAGGGCGTTGTACCACAGGGCGTTGATTTCTACCGGCTTGCCGATGCGGGGGGTAACGACCCAGTCGCCGACTTTGGCATCCATCCAGGTGAGCTGGACGCCGGCTTCTCCGGCGTAAATTAGCCCATCGCTGGGGTCGAGGTGGATGCTGTAGCGGGTGCCGCGCTGGTGCCATTCAATCACCGATTGCAGGGCAGGAAAGAGCTCGCGCAGCAGGTCATGATCAGCCGTAGCGGCATAGTAGGCACGGATCGCTTCAAAGTACCAAAGGATAGCATCGACGGTGTTGTATTGGGGCGTTTCACCAGCATCGGGGAAAAGGTTGGGCAACATGCCCTGGTCGAGATAGCGGGCGAAGGTGCGGAGAATGGGCCGGGCGATGTCGGGGCGGCCAGTGGCGATCGCCAGCCCGGGGAGACTGATCATGGTGTCGCGCCCCCAGTCGCCAAACCAGGGATAACCCGCAATCACGGTTTTGCCCAAGGGCTCTGCGGCGACGGGGCGATTGACGATAAACTGGTCGGCGGCCAAAACCAACTGCTGAATCCAGGCGGGAGTCTCGGTGCGCGTGGGTGAACCAGCGCTGTGCCACTGGTCGAGTAAGCGCTGCTCGTGCTGATGCTGAGACTCTAGGGCCGTTTTGCCATCGGGCGGGGCGGCCGAGTCAGTGCTGGCCATAATGGTCAGCGATTCACCCGGTTCGAGCAGGGCCTCAAAGGTGACGGCATGGAGGTGATCGTCGCGATCGCCCAACCCCCGTCGCCGCTCGACGGCCAGATCAAACCCGTAGTACCAGTCGTGAATAATGATGATGGCCCGGCCGCGATCGCTCACCAAATAAAACGGCACGGCTTTGGGAAAGGCTGAAATCTTAACGCCTTGCTCAAAGGGCAGAATATCCATGCGCCAATCCATCGACTGGGTGGTGTGGTGATGATCGCGGTAATTGACGAGGGCTTTGAGTTTAAGCGTCAGCGGCGCAGTCGCCCGCGCCAGCGTGTAGCGAATGTAGGTGGTATTAGCCCCCTGCTCCATCCAGACCCGCTTTTCGAGTAGGGCATCGGCGATCGCAAACGTCCACACCGGCACCGTTCCCTCTAGGCGAAACTGCTCGATCTGCTGATAGCCGTTGGGATCAACGATATCTTCGACCCAGCGGTTGGCATAGAGCGGATAGCTACGCTGGTAGTAGCGCGCCGTTTCATCCAGCTTGGCCAACAGCAGCGATCGCCCCAGGGGCGGCTTGAGGGCGGCCACGAGCAGCCCGTGATAGCGACGGGTGAGGGTGCCAGCCAGAGTGCCGCTGGCATAGCCACCGATGCCATTGGTCACCAGCCACTCCCGCGATTCTGCGGCGTCTAGCATGCCACAGATTTCCCGTCCAAATGCAAGACTCATAAGCGTTTCACCCAGTAAGTAGGTCAGTCTAGTTAATGCGACCTAGTTAAATGTAAGGCGTGGTGCGGGCATCTTGCCCGCGAGCTAGGCGATCGCCCTGCCGCTGATTGTAATCGTTCCCAGAATTGCCAGAGATTGCCAGCATCTCACGTTATAGATCACCGACCTGAGTAGGGCTTTAACGCAGTTTGAACACTGTATTAAAGCCATCCGCCCGAGCGGCGCGCTAACAAAATCCAGATACAAAATCCAGGTAAATGTGTTTCTATTCTGCGCCCGGTCGTGAGAGAACTGATCCGGATGGCAGAGGATGCTAGATAATGGAAAGGTTGTCATTGCATTCCTCATTGCTCTTGCCGACTACTATGCGAACCCACTATTGCGGACAACTCCGACCCGAACACATTGGAAAGACAGTTACCCTATGTGGTTGGGTAGACCGTCGCCGTGATCATGGGGGCGTGATTTTCGTTGAT
>DATNOW010000845.1:0-3084 GCA_036703515.1 Chroococcidiopsis sp. | reverse complement strand
GTCGTCACCAACGATATCGAATCGTGGTTTGTCAGCAGCAACGGCTCGGAAGTCTATCAAACCTTTCATCTCCTCGAAACCCACTTTGGCGTCACCGCGCAGGATGGGGCGATCGTGCAGCAGCGCACCAACAATGGCTTTATGTCCAACTGCTACCAGGGCGGCTGGGAGCTATTTCCCCAGCCTAACCTGTGGGAACGGGCCACCCAAATCGGTGAACAAGCGGTCGAATTGCTGACGGCCGAAGAATGCCCGACCCTCGCGACTACGCTGGTGCTGGCCCCCGACCAGATGATGCTGCAAATCCACGAAAGCATCGGGCATCCCCTAGAGCTAGACCGGATTTTGGGCGATGAGCGCAACTATGCCGGGGGCAGCTTTGTCAAACCCAGCGACTTTGGCACCCTGTCTTACGGGTCGCCGCTGATGAATGTCACCTTTAACCCCACCGTCGAGCAAGAGTTTGCCAGCTACCGCTTTGACGACACGGGCGCACCGGCCAGCAAGGAGTATGTCATCCAAAATGGCGTGTTGATGCGCGGTCTGGGCAGCCTCGAAAGCCAGCACCGCATGGGCGTGCCGGGGGTCGCCTGCGCCCGCGCCTCCTCTTGGAATCGCCCCCCCATCGACCGCATGGCCAACCTCAATCTAGAGGCGGGCACCGACAGCCTCGACGACATCATTCGCGACATTGAGCATGGTGTCTATATGGAAGCCAACCGCTCTTGGTCGATTGATGACCAGCGCTACAAATTTCAGTTTGGCTGCGAATATGCCAAGTTGATCGAAAACGGCAAGATTACCAAAACCCTGCGTAACCCCAACTATCGCGGCACCACCCCCGAATTTTGGCATAGCCTGGTGCGCGTCGGTGCGCCCGCTACCTGGCAGATGTATGGCACGCCCTACTGCGGCAAGGGGGAACCTAACCAGGCGATTCGCGTTGGGCATGGCTCTCCGATTTGCGCCTTTGACCAGGTGGAAGTGTTTGGGGGCGGCTAGGAAGGCGGCTAGAAAGGGCGATCGCCCCTAGTTTTGACCAGCGCGGAGCGTAAATGCCAGCATCGGTGATTCTTTTCAAGAATCCCTGAGTCCGGGATTGATCGAGAAATTTAGTGATTGGTAGCGATAGAGTTCAATGGGCACGACAGAACACTTAGAATCGACGTTTAATCAACTGGTGGCGTTACTAAAAGACGCGGTGCAGCCCCATGAAGCCTTTACGCTGCTGCTGATTGGTGAATCGAGCCAGTTTATTCGCTTTAATCGAGCGCGGGTGCGGCAGACGGGCTGCGTCACCGATGGTCAACTGACGCTGACCCTCATGAACGGTCAGCGCAATGCCTATCGCACGGTGCCGTTTACGGGCGATCGCCCCCTCGATGAGAGCAACATTCGCACCGCCCTTGACGACCTCCGCCGCGAGCTGCCCCAGCTCCCCGACGACCCGTTTTTGGTGTTGCCCGAAGGCGATGCCACCAGCCGGGAGGTTAACCCCGGCACGCTGCTGTGGCCCGATAGCGCCGTTGATGCCATTTTGCCCGAAGTCGATGGGCTCGACTTCACCGGCATTTATGCCGGGGGCACTCTGCTGCGCGCCTATGCCGACTCGGCCGGTCAACACCACTGGTTTGCCACCGATACTTTCTCCCTCGACTATTCGCTGTTTACCGCCGATGGGCAGGCCGTCAAGGGCACCTTTGCCGGCAACGTCTGGGAACCGGCGGCCTACAGCGCCAAACTGCTCGATTCCAAGCAGCAGCTTGCCCGCATGGCCCAGCCGCCCAAGCCTATTCCCAAGGGCAATTACCGCACCTACCTGGCACCGGCCGCTGTTTCTGAGCTGATTGACCTGTTTTCGTGGGGGGCGGTCAGCGAGGCCTCGATGCAGCGCGACGGCAGCCCTCTGACCATGCTGCGACAGGGTGAAAAGCAGCTTTCAGAAAAATTTTCGCTCAAGGAAAACTTCCGCCGGGGGCTGGTGCCCCGCTTCAATGAGCTGGGAGAAATCGCCCCGATTGAGCTGCCGATTATTCAGAATGGAGCGCTGGTCAACACCCTGATTAGCTCGCGTACCGCCAAGGAATATAACAAAACGCCCAACGGGGCCAGCGGCAGTGAAGGGTTGCGATCGCCCGAGGTGGCTGCTGGCAGTCTGCCCCGCCTCGATATCCTCAAGGCCCTCGATACCGGGCTGTATGTTTCTAATTTGCACTACCTCAACTGGAGCGATCGCCCCACCGGACGGATTACCGGCATGACGCGCTATGCCTGTTTTTGGGTAGAAAACGGCGAACTCGTCGCCCCGATTGAAAACCTCAGGTTTGACGAAAGCCTCTATCGCTTTTTTGGCGACTGCCTGGTTGATTTGACCGATACGCAAGAACTGAGCTCTGCTGTGGGCACCTACGACCACCGCGACCTCGGTGGTACATGGGTACCGGGGGCGCTAGTGGATGACTT
The DNA here is from genome assembly GCA_036703515.1 of Chroococcidiopsis sp. Taxonomy (GTDB): domain Bacteria; phylum Cyanobacteriota; class Cyanobacteriia; order Elainellales; family Elainellaceae; genus DATNOW01. Next base: position 621 of record DATNOW010000845.1, on the reverse strand, counting down.
TACCTACACACTGTAGGATAGGCAAAAGATTAAACCATTCATTAGATCCATTAGATCAGACCCTTAGATCACCAGATCGCCAGAGATCACTAGATCGCCAGATCAGACCCTTGCTGTGACAATGCGGAGTAAGACGGCATGTGTGGAATTGTAGGTTACATTGGCACCCAGGCCGCTAGCGGCATCTTGCTCGACGGCCTGCGTAAGCTCGAATACCGGGGCTATGACTCAGCGGGCATCGCCACCGTCTGGGAAGGCACGATCAACTGCATCCGGGCTAAGGGCAAACTACACAACCTGCAAGCCAAACTAGCGGGGCACGAGACTCCAGGACACATCGGCATTGGGCACACCCGCTGGGCCACCCACGGCAAACCTGAAGAGCACAACGCCCACCCCCACCTCGACATGACCCGACGCGTTGCCGTCGTCCAAAATGGCATTGTCGAAAACTATCGTGAGCTGCGCGACGAGCTCAAGCAGGCCGGCTGTGAATTTGTCACCGAAACCGACACCGAAGTCATCCCCAATCTCGTAGCCCGCTGCCTTGAGCAGATGGAGCGCACTGGTGAAGCTGAGCGCTTCCCTTCGCCCTTTAGCGAAGCCGTGCGCCGGGTGGTC
>DATNOW010000844.1:0-2927 GCA_036703515.1 Chroococcidiopsis sp. | reverse complement strand
ATGGCCCATAATTGCTGCTCAGCCTGCTCGGCGCGTTCGCGTTCCGATTCGGCGCGTTCGCGTTCAGCCTCGGCCTGCTGCCGGGTTTGGTTGAGCAAATCGCCAATTTCGATATACGACAAAAAGCGTTGCCCGTCGGGCCGAAAGATTTGCAGTTCATCGCCCGAGCGGTCAAAGCGAATGCCCAGACGAGGGCTGATCCAGTCGTCAAGCGTCTCGAGCGCATCTAAGACCCCATCGGTTCTGAGCCAGCCTTCCAGGGCATCGCTATCGGGGTCGTAGATGTAGTATTCCTCGACCCCATGATGGTCATAAAACAGCAGCTTCCGACCCATTTCGCGGGGGGTATTGCCGGGCGACAAAATTTCAAACACGACCTGGGGCGGAATGTTGTCTTCGCGCCACTGCTGGTAAGAGCCGCGGTCCCCCTTGGGCCGTCCAAATACCACCAGCACATCGGGGGCTGTCACAATCGTGTTGCGCCCCTGGACGGGATACCACAGCAAATCGCCAGCGACGAATACGTTGGGATCATCGGCAAACAGCCAGTCTAGGTTTTGCTCGATGACGACAATCCAGCGAAATTGTTTAGTATTGTCCGCCATTGGTTTGCCGTCGCTGTCGGGGTAGATAACGTCGTCTTGAATCGACGCGGGCAGTTGAGTAACCATAGTCAGGAGTGGGGATTTATTAAGGTGAAATTCCCTGAGTAGGGGCGTGGCATTGGGTCATGAGCCTTTGTCATTGCCCTAGCGTTTTCTGCCCAATGCCACGCCCGTACAAGTAGAAGGCTAAAGTAGCTAGGATATCGGCTGCTTCATGGCATCTAAAAGTGCCGCCAGCGCCCGGTCTTCGTGGGGGTTGACCTGACGATCGAGCAGGGCAATGCTAACAGCTTTGGGCAGGGCGATCGCCGCCACATCGGCATCGAGACCTTCCATCAGGTGATCGAGAGATTGCGGCACCTTCAAGGCAGACCGAATGCCCAGGAGCATCGACTCCTCAAAGCCCATCGCTTGCAGGACGGGGTATAGGGTCTCCCAGTGCACAGCCCGGTCGGGATCACCCACCTGGATAACGTAGGCCAACAGTCGCTGGAGCTTGCTTTGCTGCTGGGGCGTTATCGCAGGGTCGCTCGTGGGCGAGACTTCCTTGGGCTGGCTGTGGCTGAGGTTACGAATAATTTGATGCCAATCAAAAGGATCGCAGGCCTCTGGGCGGCCCACAACCAGCGACACCTGAATCTGATCGGAAGCCGTGTCGAGCTGAGTTACCCTAGCCTGTACCCCCAAAAAGCTCAGCCATTGCGCAATCGTGTTGGTCAAGGTTGAGCGTGTCGCCTGACTGTTGGCCAATAGGCGAATTTGGGTGCGCACCATCGGACGCACAATTTGTGTCAGCATAGCCAGTTTGGGCGGAGTGAGCAGAGATCGTCGTAATCTCCTCAAAATAACGCATCCTTTAGCGGTCAAGCTCCCCCAGACAGAAAGAATTTAGGAGTTGAGCCGCCTATAAACGCGCCTATGAACCCCTGACCGATCTCGGTGCGAGTACTTGCGCTAAAGACTGCACTAAAGACTCCCTAAAAACTGCACTCAAGGGTCAGGCGATCGCCTGCTGTGCCCAACGCCAGAACCTCACCGGAACCGCACCCCGCCCCGCCAGAGGTCTCCCATTCCGTGAATCTGCCCGGAGGTCAGCCCCACCCGCGTTTCCACTATTGGCGAAATCAACGACACCTCATATTTCTTAGGATGGTCTACCCAGGAAATCCGAGAAACTACCGTTGACTTGCCCAACTTCTGACCTTGCACATCCACATTCCTGGCAAATTCCATGCTTGCACGGAGTGCAAACTGTCCGTAGAACTCCTAGGATGGCGCATAAAGATGGCTTGAAGCGACACTTGAACTAATTTTCTATTAATCGTTTCTACTAATCAGGGATCGGCATCATGATTTGGCAAATCTGCATCCAGTACGCTAGCGGGCGGAAAACAGTGCTTCGTTCTTATCAAAGCCGCGATGCGGCGCTGCGCGGCGTCGATCAGCTCTATTCCAAGGGTTACCCGATGCACCTAGCCTACATCGTGCGTCATGCCCAACTTTTATCGGAGCTACAGGCTGCTTAATGCTCTTTTCTGTCCGTAGCGTCCTAGCGTCTGTAATAGACGCGTGCGTCTGACAACCCTAGACCCCGAAAATATTGGCTCCAGCTGCCTGCGGTGCTGCGACTGACAAAGGGGCCAACCAAAACGTGGGGGCCAAGCGGCGACGATAGCTCTTGGATCACTTCGGCGTTGGCGTTGGCGGGAATCAGATCTTGGGATAGCTGCGTCACATAGCGGCTAATCTCGCCAAGATCGGCCGATCGCCCCGGAATCACCACATAATAAGAGCGCCCAAAGGGCTGTTCAAGGCTGCCTTGCGCTAGCTGATTATCGGCATTGTTACTATTAAACTGCGAAAAATTTGGATCTTGCCCAAACGTCACCTCGCGGGGCACAGGGGTCGCCGGCAATAAGTCGGGCAGCGGCATAGGGTTAATGCCAGGATCAGCGGCAGAATAGCTCGTGCCAAAGCCTGACGAGTAGGGTGCAGCCGCAAACTGTTGCCCCGGCATGACCACCACCTCAGCACCAATGCCTTGAGAGGCCAGCGCTGCGGCCTGCTGATTGGCCCGGGTAGGCTCGCTAAAGCGCCCCGCCTGGATGATTGCGCGCCCGTCATAGTTTTGCACAAACGCCCCCGATTCGACGCTACGCACCTGTTCGAGCAATAGCGGGCTGTTGCCGTTTACCACCACCAAGTAGCTGTCGGCATTGCCGATATTGCCGATACTCCCTGCACCATTCTCTAGGGCAGAGGGAGATGTCGTCATGCCCCCGGGATCCACGACCGTGGGCGCTATCGGTTGGTTGACAGCAG
>DATNOW010000843.1:0-5162 GCA_036703515.1 Chroococcidiopsis sp. | reverse complement strand
CTCTACCATTCCCCCTAGCCTTGCCCCCAGCCCTACCCCCACCATTGCCCAACTCAGCAGCCCACCCTCGGCTGAGCAGTTGGAGCTCGACCCCCAAATCATTGACGATAGCCCCGGCTTGCAGCGCTGGCTCGACCACATCCCCGATTTGCTGTCGGATATTCGCCGTGACCCCAGCTTTCGCACCCGCCTGCGCCTAGGCTACTCTTACTATCCCAATGGTGATGACAGCAATGGCAGCGGCCTCCTCGTTGGGGTTGAAGATATTTTCATCGGGCAAACCGGGCTCACCCTCAGCGGCGACTACCAAACGGGGGAGGGCACCGAGGAGGCCTACGGGGCCGACCTGCGCTACTATCTATTGCCGCTGGGAAACTACGTCAACGTTGCCCCCGTGCTGGGCTATCGCCATCTCACGGTAGACGATGCCACCAGCGAAGGGGTGAATCTGGGAGCGCGACTGCTGCTGTCGCTATCGCGCACCGGGGCGGCCGACCTGTCGCTGACCCATACGTGGATTGATCCGGGCAGCCGCGCCGAAGCCAGCGTCACCACCGTGTCGTTTGGCTATGCCGTCACCCGCGATCTGCGGCTGTCTACAGACGTGCAGCGGCGCGACATTCAGGGGCAGGTGGATGGCCGCTTGGGTATCGGGCTGGAATGGATGCTGTAGCCCCTCGACTTTGGCCCTAGACTTTGGCCAGGTTACGGTCTATGGTCAATAAGTCTATAAACTGTAGTTTCTTTTCTTGACGTTAAGCTGCCCATGCCTGCCGTCTCGTCTGTGTCTGTAAAAGTGCCGGCTACCACTGCCAACCTCGGCCCAGGGTTTGACTGTCTAGGGGCAGCGTTGACGCTCTACAACGAAATCACGTTTTCACGGCTGCCTGCTGACGATGGGCGATCGCTGATCATTGAGGTGACGGGGGCTGAGTCGGCGCGGGTGGGCACCGACGACCAAAATTTGGCTTATCAGTCGTTTAGCAAGCTTTACCACAGCCTCGGGCAAACGCCGCCGCCGGTAAAAATCAGCATCAGCTTGGGGGTGCCGCTGTCGCGAGGGTTGGGCAGTTCCGCTACGGCCATTGTGGGCGGGCTGGTGGGGGCCAATATCTTGGCCGGAGAACCCCTGTCTACCGATGCCGTGATGAAGCTGGCGATCGCCCTAGAGGGGCATCCCGATAACGTTGTCCCAGCGCTGATTGGCGGCTGCCGACTGGCGGCCACCCAGCCTGACGGCCAAACCTGGACGATCTGTGATGTCCCCTGGCACGACGATATTATTGCCATTTTGGCCGTGCCCGACTTTGAACTATCCACGGCCGCCGCACGGCGGGTTTTACCCACCGACTACAGCCGCGCCGACGCAATCTTTAATATGGCCCATCTGGGGCTGCTGCTGCGTGGCCTAGAAACGGGCAACCCTGACTGGCTGCGCACAGCCCTCCACGACCGCATTCACCAACCCTACCGACAAACGCTGATTGCCGGTTATGATGCCGTCCAAGCGGCCGCCCTGCAAGCCGGGGCTTACGGCCTTGTGATTAGCGGGGCCGGGCCAACGCTGCTGGCGCTCACCCACCCCAGCCATGCCGAAGCGGTCACAGTGGCGATGCACACCGCCTGGGCAACGGCAGGCATCCACGCTGAGGTGCAAATGCTTAGACTCGACCACCAAGGGGCGATCGCCCATTCTGTAGCTTAGGGGGCGATCCATAGGGGGCGATGTTAGGTGATTGTATGCTGACCAGAGAGATGAATGTCGTTATTTCGCTCTTGGATGCAACTCGAAGGCAAGATCAGCACGATAGAAACAGACATCAAATTCCATAAAGAAGTTCATCTGTCCCAAGATTAACGGTGCTTCCCTGGATTTTGTCCAAGCAAATGCCAACAAAACTGAGGGAAAATCAGCAACAGTTGCTGACAGCACCACCCCTCTCGCTTCCATCTGAGCCAAGTTACCGCTTAACTGGATGCGTACTGTTTGATCTTCCCAGACTGCTCCTAGTTGCAAGCCAACTTCATAAGGCAGTACATTGACGCTTGCGCCAGTGTCTAGCAAGGCCATCATTTCTAAAGATCGCTCTCGGTAGCTCAGAGTGATTGGCAAATAAGGCATCACACCGGACAGTCCTGCGCTGTTAGTGCGCTCAACGAAAGGAAATCGCTGACCGTTAAGCATTGCCCTCTTGCCTTGCTGCAACCAAAAGTTCTGAGAGAGTTTGGGCAGCTCCATGAGCGTCATAGGGTGACCATACGACTGCTTCAGTGGCTTCTAACTGCTCCAATAGTAAATTTTCTTGAGCCTGGGTCTCCGATGTTTGCAGCTCATAGCCTTCCTCTTTAGCAACTGCAAGTAAGAGAAAATGAATGAGGCGTAGCTTGTCTTGATGAGAAAGCTGGCTAACTACGGGAAGCAATTGGTTGAGGGGCATGACTTTTAGAAAAATGTCGGTTTCATATTTAACCGAGTAATGTCTTATCATAGCCTTGCCTAACCTGACCTTGTCAGCAAGAATCGTCCTCCCACCTTCAACCCCTGATCGGTGTCACTGAGGAGATGGCCAAACTGGAGAATTAAGCTCTCCAAGTGGATGCGCCAAGTAATTTTTATACGCCAGCAAATTTATAGATATATCATCACAGCCGCAAACTCTTGCGGTCACAGGATTGCGTATCACACCTTAATCTAAAGACAATTTTTCGATAATTCTCTGATAAGCGACACCACCGTCATTCCTTAAACCTGGGCAGATAACCTACCTATGTCAAGGTTTCTAGCGTTCACCGTACGGAGTGTGGTTTATGGCAAACGGATTAGGGTTGAAGCCCCGCAAGTTTAAGGCAGCTCACCTAGTGGGGGCGATCGCCACAGCGATGACAACCGTCGGTTTGTCGGTATCGGTTGCGCTTTCCCAGAGTGCCCGTGAAATCAAAATTGATGGCTCCAGCACCGTCTATCCCATCACAGAAGCGGTGGCTGAAGAATTTATGGCCCAAAACCGTGGGCTCAACGTCACGGTGGGTGTATCGGGTACCGGTGGCGGTTTCAGCAAGTTTTGCAATGGCGAAACCGACATTTCTAACGCATCTCGCCCGATCAAGGCCACTGAAATTGAAAAGTGCCGTGCGGCTGGCATCGAATATATCGAATTGCCCATTGCCTATGATGCGCTCACCATTGTGGTCAACAACCGCAACACCTGGGCCAACAGCATGACCGTCGATGAACTGAAGCGGCTGTGGGAACCCAGCGCTCAAGGCACCATCACCCGCTGGAATCAAATTCGCCCCAACTGGCCCAACCGTCCCATCATCCTCTACGGGCCGGGTTCTGATTCGGGTACCTTCGACTACTTCACCGAAGCGATCGTAGGTGAAGCAGATTCGAGCCGGGCTGATTACACCGCCAGCGAAGATGATAACGTCCTCGTGCAGGGCGTCGTGGGTGACACTAATGCTCTGGGCTATTTCGGCTTTTCTTACTATTCCGAAAACTCTAGCCGCCTCAAGGCTGTGTCCATCGACAACGGCAGCGGCCCCGTTGCACCTTCTAGCGAAACGGTCGAAAACGGCACCTACCAGCCCCTGTCTCGCCCGCTGTTTATCTACGTCAGCGCGGCATCGTTAGACCGCCCAGAAGTACGTCAGTTTGTGTCGTACTACTTGGGTCGCCCCGATCTAGCGGAAGAAGTGGGCTATGTTCGTCTGCCGGCTGATGCCTATCGCCTCGGTCTAGAAGCAGTCGAAAACAATAATGTAGGTACGGTCTTCTCTGGACGCGATGTGGTCGGCGTTCGTATCGAAGATCTGCTGCGGCTTGAGCGTCAGCGCTAATCACACTACTCCTTACGTCTAGATTCGACAAGGGCCGCCATGGCTCTTGTCGAATTTAGGTGCTTGAGTCGATGGGTGTAATGAAGTTGTGAAATTTATGCAGTGTAGGGAGCGATGAGCGTCATTCAGCGGTTTTTATATCCGGGAGTTGTCTTAGGGTCAGTTGTCGTCCACAGCGTCGTGCTGATGTTGCCCATGGCCTCTAGCCCCGAAGCCCCTCCCGAAGAGGAAGAAGAGGTCGATATTGTGCAGCTTGCGCCTCTGGTCAAAGCACCGCCGACACCGCCGACACCGAGCCCGGCCCCCAGCGCGATCGCCCCATCTCCGCGCCCGACCCCGGCCGCCGCTACTCCGCGCCCCCAAACGACGCCCATTGCGGCCGCTACGCCCACTCCCCCCGCCCCTACCCCTTCGGTCAGCCCAGCGCCATCAGAAACGCCAGCCGTTCCCTTTGATCCGTCGGCCTATCAGGATCAGTTCTTTGCCGGCATGCAGGGCATTCAAGGCAATATTGGCGTGCAGCCCTATCCCGGCGCGGTCGATGAACCGCTAGCCTTTTTTACCTCGGCGGAAAACGATGGGGTGCCGCTCCCCGGCATCGTTGGCATGCAGTGGTTTAACGATCGCAAACCCGACGAGGTCTATCCCAGCCTAGAACGCAGCTATCAGGGCAGTCTAACCTTTAACCCCCTCGGCGATTATGGCGGCGGCTCGCTGTATGAGGCTAAAACGCCGACCAATGACACCGCATTTTTCCTCAATATCGTTCCGGGGCGGGGTGGCGCTTCGACGATTGTAGTAACGTGGAGTCACAATCCTACCCAACCTGCGCCAAACTAGTAGAATCAGCCCAAGGGAGTCCCAAAGGCCGTCAAACGTTTGAGATCAGGGTGCGCGGAATCACGATTGCGATGAAGGCTGTAAAGGCTTTGAAGGGTAGTGATGAGTTCACCCAATAATTTGCCAGAATCTGCGCCGCGCGCCTTTCGGCAGTGGTTACCTCACACGCTACTGTGGGTCGATCGCATCCTCTATGGCGGATTGGCGATCGCCGCTAGCATTCCGATTGCGATCGCCGTGGCAATTGTGGTCGTTTTTGTCCATGAGGCGTGGCTCTTTTTCCACGTTGTGCCACTGCGGTCGTTTTTGACCGACACGCACTGGGCACCGCTATTTCAAGGGCGGGCATCGGGCATCGTGGTGATTGCGACGGCAACGCTGATGATTTCGGCGATCGCCCTAGTGACCGCGATCCCGTTTGGGCTGCTGGCGGCGATTTATTTAGCCGAGTATGCATCGCCGATGGTGCGGCGTATCCTCAA
>DATNOW010000842.1:0-4190 GCA_036703515.1 Chroococcidiopsis sp. | reverse complement strand
GACGTTTTGCCCCCCTGCACCCTGAGAACGAACGGCACTCAGCTCAATGTCGCTCAGGGGAATGGCAGTCCGATTGGTAATCTGTAGCATAGGGTCGTCGCTTCAATCAAAATCTGGACTGGCGCACTTGGCAATCTTATTTGCAATCTTAACCGCTATTTTCAATCTGCTGTTTACCGTGTTTACAGGTTTACAGCGGCTTACAGTAGCCAGCTTAATTTTTCTACCCACTCGGGCAGCACCTCTTGGCGATCGCGATATCGATGAACTTCACGGAGATGATCATCTTGGATCAGCGTTTTTGCTAGTTTACTGGGCAACGCAACCGAATAAATCAGCCCATCATTGCCAAATCCCTCGGTAATAATCGACAGCCAGGGAAACGGCAAATCTCCAAAAAACGTAAAGTAACATGGCGCTGAATCGCCAAATGTAATGTCATAGGTTCCAAAATTAGCCCAGTTTGTCACTAATAAGTTTCGTTTGAGCGGATCAATGCCACTGTTGATAAATCTGTCAATTTTAGCGATGCCGCCATTTTCTTGAATGAAGCGTTTAGTTGAGAAAAAATCCATATGCCGCTGCTCAAAGTTGTCGATGGCGTCTCTAAGCTGCTGCGCCAATTGAAACGGCTCCACCGTTTTATCACCCAATAGTTTTATCCCTGCAATAAAGTTACCGGCAAGGGTTTCTGGCAATTTTAATCGAGATCTGTAGTTGAGGGCGATCGCCAAAATCCTTTTTTTATTGTAGTTATCCAATTTTGCAATCAGGCTAAACATATGCGCACATAGCACATCGTTTCTGGATAAATTTCTATTAGCCTGCGCTGAAAGCTCTTGCTTCATCCGATTGAGCTCATCCGCAGAGAAGTAGAATCGCAAGCTAAGTTTGTCTTTTACCTGAAACAGCAGATAAAATGCCAGCCTCAACAATTCTCCAGTACTCAGATACCTGGCACCCGAAACAGTATTACCGTTATCTTCTAGATTTTCTTGAAGATACTGATCGCGATCGGGGGCAATCAAAGGCAAGGCGTATGGGCTACGATTGACTGAGTTCGACCATGCTTTCATGAACTGCATAAAGGTATGCATATCGCCAATCACATGATGCCAAGAAAAGCCCAGAGCCATCCCGCCGCAGGCAAAATAGGTGAGCTTTATAATCATCACAGGGCATTGATTGGCGATCGCAGTGACCGGGTTAATTCTATTAACCAGCCTGCCTCTATTAATCGTTGGCAAAACATCCAGCAATTGATCGAGCGTGTCTTCTTCTGTGATGATCGAGAGCGATACGCCTTGATTATTGCAGTCTATACACAGATTCCCGTCAACGGTTTTCAAGATTCCGGCGAACATTGGGAAGTCCGTTAAAACCTGTTGCAGGGCGCTAATTAATGTATTGTGATCGATACTTTCTCTGTAAAAAAATACAACAGAGACCGGAAATTTCTTGAGCAGCCGATCCGCAACACCACAAGTTATGATTTGTTCGGCATTATGACTGCCGTTAGCATGACTGCCTTGAACATGACTGCCGTGATGATAATTTGCCTGAACCAGACATGTTTCTGCTTGCATCACTCGATCGCCCCACGTTTCCCCAACTCGTCGCTAATCTAACTCCTCGCTAGTTAAACTCATCGCTAATCTAACAGGTTGAGCTGAATAAAATAATTGGCTTCTTGGTCTTTTGCCGAGTTTTTTGCCGATGGACGCTGGCGACGCGGCGGTTTGCGGGGCTGAATCTCCACATGGGCCACAAACCACGATCGCAGCGCCTCGGCTTGCTCTAAGTCGAGGGCGTCTAAATCGAGCGGTGGCGGAAATAGCTCTGGATTTGACTCCTGCGCCCAGGCAATTTCACTGGCAATTTCATTATGGGGGCGATCGCTGCCAAAGGGCACCAGTGACGCGGGCAGTCGGGCCAGGTAGGGCACCACATTCGTTTGGTTGAGAAATCGGCTGCGCTGCGCTTGAAGCTGGGCAACGCGTCGCTGTCGAGCAGCTTTGTATTTTAAAATCGGCGGCGGGTAGTCGCGCAGGCGCGGCGGCAGACCTAGTTCTGCGGGCGACAGATGGGCCACCTCTGGCACCCATTGCTTAATAAATAACCCCTCAGGGTCGCAGCGATCGACCGCTGTTTGCTCAGGATTGTAGATCCGCGTCCAGGTTTTATCGACGCAGTGGGTGACGCCCGCCTGCATCGCCCATTGGTAGTGGTCGATCGGGCAGTCGCCATCGATCAAATGACGCATAAAGTGCAGCGCCCCATAGCGCCAGTCCATGCCCAGCAGGTTGCTGAGGAAGCTAGCGTAGATCGCCCGCGACCGAAAATTAAGCTGCTTCCAGCCGCCGGTCGCTTGGAGGCAGCGGGCCGCCGCATCGATGATCGGAAAGCCGGTTTCACCCAGCCGCCACGCGTCATAGAGGTCTTGATCAAACGCCCAGCCCTGCTCATCGAATACAGTGTAGAGCGATCGCACCTCCAGTTGGGGCATATAGCGAAAGCGTTGGGCAAAGCCGCTGCCCCAGCGCAGTCGGGCAATAAACTGCTGCCGACTGCGCTGAATGCGCGGATCGTCGGCGTGGTTAAGCGCTTTCTGGGTGCGCTGATAGCATTCGCGGATCGAGATCGCACCAAATTTAATGTAGGGGCTGAGTCCAGAGGTCGCCTCGGCCCCCGGATACGACAGTTGCCAATAGTAGCGATCGGTTTTTTCAGCTAAAAAATCGGCCAATATGGCGCGGGCCGGGGCCGCGCCGCCTGGCGGAATCGGCTTCTCGTCGGGCACCAACCCCAGTTCTGCCAGCGTGGGCACCGGCTCGCTCGTCACCTCAGCCGGGACGCGGACGCGGGCAGGCACCGGCACCGGATCGGCCTGCATGTGGGTAAACCACAAATCGCGATAGCGGGGATAGGCGATCAGATCAGGCGTCGTCGCCAGGGGTTCAAACCAGCGGATTTTCATGTGCTGGTCGGCCAGGGCGAGGTTGAGGCGAGCATCGCGCACCCGTCCATAAATGCGTTCAAAGTCGATGTAGGCGTAGATGCCATCGGCCTGCACCTCACGCACAAGCTGGGGCAGCACCGCCACCGGGTCGCCAAAGCGGATGATCAGCCGCCCGCCGCGATCGCGCAATTCTTGATCGAGCGCCTGCAAACAGCCCAGCATAAACGCCACTCGCGCTGCGGCGGTTTCAGGATGGTGCAGCAGGGCACGATCTAGGATAAACACCGGAACCACTTCTCCCCGAGCGGCCGCACGATAGAGCGGGGCATGATCGGCAATGCGCAAATCTCGCCGAAACCAGACGATCGTACGGTTCATGACTCCAGTGATCAAAGAAAAGGATAATGCCCTTTCTTTAAGGTAATGAATCGTTAGGTATTTGGGGAGGGAGAGAGGGAGGGAGGGTGAGAGGGTGAGTGGGAGAGAGGGGGGGACGGGCTTCACCGTTGAACTTGGGCCTGCGTCCCTAGTTGCGTCTGGCTAGGCGACCGTCTTGTTCGGCTAAGAGGGGCTCGGGTGCAACTTCCACGTTGCCTTTGTTGGGAGCCTGCTGCAAGATCGAGGCGCGATAGCGAATGACGCCGCTGGATTCGCTGTCGAGGCATCGCGCGGCGGCGCGGGAGAGGTCGAGCGATCGCTGTCCGATGTAGGGGCCGCGATCGTTGATCCGCACGACAACCGAACGGCCTGTCTTGAGGTTGGTGACTTCCAAATAGGTGTTGAAGGGCAGGGAGGGATGGGCCGCAGTCAGGGTGTTTTGGTCAAAGATTTCACCATTGGCAGTGAGCCGACCGTGGAACCGAGGGCCATACCATGAAGCCGTGCCCTCTAGGGTTTTGCCAGTTTTGCTCAGCGCCCACATTTGATATTGCGCGGCCGACAGCGTCACAGGCTCTTGGTCAAAGGCGGCCCGCAGGTTATTGATCCACTCAATCGCCAGAATTTCGGCGTTTTGCCCCTGCCGCCGAGACACACTGCTGCTAACTACAAACAGGAGGCGATCGCCTGCTAAACCGGCCGGTTTGCCATCCACGATGCCTGTCCGCAGGGTCGTGGGGTCAAACTGCGGATCGCGCAGCACACCCCGCATCTGGTCGGCGATCGCGTCGGCCTGATCGCGCCGCGCCACCGTGGCCACCGTGGCCCCATTGACTTGCACCTGGAACCCTTT
>DATNOW010000841.1:0-5547 GCA_036703515.1 Chroococcidiopsis sp. | reverse complement strand
CATTCGATTGACTCAGGTTAACAAACACTACGGGATCGGTGAGTTAGCCATTACGGCGTTGCACAACGTCAGCCTAGAAGTCAATACCGGCGAATATTGCGCCATCATGGGGCCCTCCGGTTCTGGCAAATCAACCGCCATGAATATTATTGGCTGCCTTGATCAGCCGACAAGTGGCTCTTATTACTTGAGCGGGCTAGATGTATCTCTACTTGATGACGATGCGTTGGCAGCCATGCGCAATCGCAAGATTGGCTTTGTGTTTCAGCAGTTCTATCTGTTGCCGCAGTTGAGCGCATTAGAAAACGTCATGCTGCCAATGACCTATGCAGGCGTTTGCTTCGAGGAGCGGCGAGAACGGGCGATCGCATCTCTCAAAAAAGTAGGTCTCGAAAACCGGCTCTACAACCGCCCCAACCAGCTTTCGGGGGGGCAGCAGCAGCGGGTGGCGATCGCCCGGGCTATCGTTAACCATCCAGTGCTGCTATTGGCCGATGAACCAACTGGAGCGCTCGACTCGCGCACCAGCCAAGAAGTATTAGAGATCTTCCAACAGCTCAATAACAGTGGCATCACCGTCGTCATGGTCACCCACGATTTAGAAGTAGCGCGCTCCTGTCAGCGGATCATTTGGTTTCGCGATGGTGAGATCTTGCACAATCACCTAGCTCCAGACGATCTATCGGCGATCGCCCACTGATCTGCTTTCTGACTTTTTAGAACTGCGTTGAATTGTGTCTTGAAACTATAGGTTGCAATGGTGAGATTGATGCGGGGTCATCAGAGATTGACTAGTTTAGGAACAGGATTAGTGCTTGTTCTCTTTCCCTTTACTATAAGTTCCCGGTCTATTGCAGCAGAACAGTCCAATTACTCAGACATGACGGTTTTGGACACGCAATCAATCACATCATCTTCATCTAAAAAATCATCTTCATCTAAAAAAATAGCCTCCGAACGATCAAATGATCGATCAAGTATTACTTCTGCCTATGCAACAACAAATGCATTTGCCTTTACTGCTCAGGTTGCACAACCTCTGACGGCTAAACAACTACATTCCAACGTGCCAATGCCGTCAAATCTCGACCAAGATTCTCCCAATCCCCCCACTTCGTCACCTCCAGATACTCCTACTCCAGACACGCCAGACACGCCAGACACGCCAGACACGCCAGACGACGAGGGTATTCTCGATCAGCTCACCCCCGAGCCCAATCCGCTGCTTTACCCCACTACGCCCGCCGAGGTAAACCTGCAAACCACCCTGGGTGTCAGCCTGACACAAGCTTTAGAGCTAGCCACACGCAACAACCGCGACCTCGAACAGGCCCTATTATCCCTAGAGCAGGCTCGGGCCGCCCTGCGGGAGCAGCAGGCAGCGCTATACCCGACGCTGAGCACCTCTGCTCGGGCCAGCTATACCAACCCCCTCGAAGACTCTAGCAATGAAACCTCAGCGCTCAATGGTGAATTAAGCGCCAGCTATACCGTGTTTGACTTTGGGCGACGCCACTACAGCATTCGCATAGCTCGCGATCGCCTGCGCCGCGCCGAACTCGAAGTCAACCGCATCAACCAAAGCATCCGGCTGGATGTGGCAGAACAATATTACAACCTGCAAAATGCTACCGAACAGGTCAGAATCAACGGAGCTGCCGTTGAAACCTCACGCCAAAACCTGCAAGACACCCGCGCCAAAGAAGAAGCTGGCATCGGCACTCGCTTTGACACGCTGCAAGCCGAAGCCCAACTTGCCGACGATCGGGTCAATCTGATTCAGGCGCAAAACGATCAGCAAGTGGCCCGCCGCCAGCTTGCCCAAATCCTTGATATTCCCCAGACCACCAATATTGACGCGACCGATCCGATCCGCGTCAGCGGCAACTGGACACAAAGCCTCGACGAAACCATTTTGGCCGCGTTTGCCAATCGGGTCGAGCTAGAACAGCAGCTCCTCGACCTCCAAATTGCCCGCGACCAGGCCCGCTTAGCCAATGCCAATTTATTGCCCCAATTTGATCTATCGGCGAGCTACGATCTCCAGCAAGACCTAATCAACCGCAGCACAGTCATCGGCATCGACACCACCGACGATATTCAACAAGAGGTCAGCCTTGTGCTCTCAATGCAGTGGACGCTGTTTGACGGCGGCGCAGCGCGGGCCCAGGCATCCCAATATCGTCTTGAGCAGGCGATCGCCGCCAGTGAATTTGCCAATCAGCGCAACCAAATCCGCTTTGAGGTGGAAAACGCCTACCTGACGCTTGAATCCCAGCGCCGCAAAATCGACGCTGCCACCACTGGGGTAGAATCTTCCCAAGAAGGTTTACGGCTGGCCCGTCTGCGGTTTCAAGCAGGCGTCGGCACCCAGCTCGAAGTCTTGAATGCGCAGAGCACCTTGACGGAAGCCGAGAGCAATCTCTCCCGTGCTATCACAGACTACAACCTCGCCCTCAACAGCCTCATGAGGGCTATCAATGGACTTTAGGAAATAGCCCCCGTCGCAAGAATATCTGCGAAAGGCTGTCACGATGAATTAACTATTCAAACCTTGCTCACCAAGACTTTCGCAGGTCAAAGCGGCGATCGCCCTACTGAGACCGCCCCATCCCCCTTTGCAACCAAAAATCCTCAACCTCAGTCAACCTTGATAAGATAAGAAGCTGGCTTGACCCTACCAACCACCAGGCAAAAGTCGGCAAAAGTCCCAGTTGAGGATATTGAGGCATTGCCTTGAGGATATTGAGGCATCGCCTTGAGAATATTGAGGTATCACCTTGAGAATATTGAGGCATCGCCAAACCCTTCCATTTGATCAAAAAACTTTCTAGAATCTCTTGACAAACCAAAGTCCCGCTATTATTAATTAGTGAGTTCCCACTTATTATGGGGCGATCGAAAGTCATCACTGACGAGCAAATACTCGAAGCAGCCCGCGAAGTTTTCTTGGCGGAAGGTTTTGGGGCCTCAACGGTTGATATTGCGCGTCGGGCTGGTGTTTCAGAAGGTTCTATTTTCAAGCGCTTTTCTACCAAAGAAAAGCTGTTTGTGCTTGCCATGGGGGAACCACCGATACCCCCGTGGGCAGAGAACCTAGAAACACTTCCGGGCAAAGGAGATCCACAAGAAAATCTGGTTGACCTATCTCTGCAAATGATCGCCTTCTTCCGTGAGGTGATGCCCAGAGTGCTGATGCTCAAGTCTAAAGGGTTGCTTCCACCACCCCCCATTCTCATGACCAAATTTGAGTCACCCATCCAGCGAGATTTAAAGCTCCTAGCTGCTTATCTAAAATCTGAGATGGAGCTTGGCCGGATTCGTCCTTGCGATCCAACGATACTGGCGATGACGCTCTTTGGAATGTCATCGAATCACGCCTTAATTGAGTACATTGAGGGAGAATCTAACTCCGATGAGAGCACCCGACAATTTGCCCAAGGGTTTATCCGGTTGCTCTGGGATGGACTAGCGCCAATTCCAGGTGATACAGGATATTCCAACCCAGCCCAGTCTTCAAAGCCTGCCGAGTAAGCCTGCGCCGCAATGAGGGTACAGAGTTTCGTTAATTGACTGAATTGCTCAGCCACCATCCAGAGCTACACGATCCGGAATGCAGCCCTACGCCTACCCAAACAGCCAATGGCTTTTTTATTTAATTTTTAATTAAGTGAGAACTCACATACTTTGCGATCGCCCTTTCCTGTTTTACTTAGCCATCCTCCCCGCCATTCGTTCACACCCACGAGGAGCCCAATTTATGTCGCAATCCATGTCGCAATCTATGCCCCCCAATTCTCTCAATCCCCTTAATCCCCTGTGGAGCAGGCTTGTTGCCAGCAGCATTATCGCGATCGCCATTCCACCGATTATCCTTGCCTTCTCCAGCCGTAGTCTAGCCCAAGTGCCCGCTCCACCGGCCCCCGAGGTGATGGTGCCCAACCCGTCTATTACCATTGACGGCGCGCCCGCGACGTCTGGGGTGCCCTCCCTTCAGCCACGGGCGATCGCCCCACCGGTTGGTGATATTTCCGTCGGCACCATTGATCCATCGGCCACAAACATCAACTTGGGCACAACCCAGGTGATTCCGCGACTGGTTTTACGTGAAGCCCCAGTGCGCGAAGTCCTCTCGCTATTGGCCCGGGCCGCCGGACTCAACTTGGCCTACGATGACAGCGCCGCACCCAGCGCAACACCGACCGACAGCACCACCGCGACCGAACCCACCATTTCTCTCGATATCGAAAACGAACCCGTGCAAAACGTGTTTAACTACGTGTTGCAACTGTCGGGATTGCAGGCCAACCGTCGCGGCACCACCATTTTTGTCAGTCGGCAATTGCCCAACGCCGCCCGCAATCTGACCATTCGCAGCCTGCGGCTCAATCAAGTCACCGTTGGTGTTGCCCTCAATTTCCTGGTGGGCATGGGGGCAGAAAGCGCCGTCAGCCGCGAACGTCTTGTCACTAGCGTAAATGCGATCGCCGTCGAGTTACCCGATGATGTCGCCACCCGCCCCTCTGTCACCCAGACCCAAACCACCACCGAAGATCGGATCGAAACCCAGCGCGTCGAGTACGAAGACTCCACGCCCATTTTGCGCGGGCTGCTCGTGCTCGGAGACGAACGCACCAACACCATTTCCCTGATTGGTGACCCGCGCCAAGTCGAAATCGCCTCGGCTCAGCTCACCCAGCTTGACGTGCGACGGCGGCAGGTGGCCGTCAACGTTCGTATTGTCGATGTCGATCTATCCGCTCTGAATGAATTTAGCTCTAGTTTTTCCTTTGGCATCAATGATTCCTTCTTTCAATGGGACACCGATGGCCTCGGGGTTGATTTTAGCCCACGTACCAACTCAGGCAATGCCTTCCGCGCCTCGTTAGAAGCCCAAATCACCGAAGGCAATGCCAAAATCTTGACCGATCCAACGCTGATTGTTCAAGAAGGGCAGCGCGCCACTGTGGCCCTGACTGAAGAAGTGCCGACCACCACTGGTGAAACCACCTTTGATGAAAACGGCAACCTGGTTACCTTTGAGCAAGACGACCCCCGGGCCGCTGGGCTAACCCTGGCGATCGAAGTGACGCGCATTGACGACAATGGTTTTGTTTCCTTATCGGTAGCCCCCACGGTTACAGCCCCCGCTGGAGAACAAGAAAATCCCGATGGTTCTAATACAACGCTGCTATCGGCGCGATCGCTCGAATCAGGCCAGATCCGCCTCCGCGACGGGCAGACGCTGATCCTCTCTGGCATCATCCAAGACTCCGACCGCACCACTGTGGCCAAGGTGCCGATTTTGGGCGACATTCCTATCTTGGGTGCCCTTTTCCGCAGCACCGAACGGACAAACGAACGTCGAGAAGTGATTGTGATGCTCACGCCCCAAATCCTTGACGATTCTGATAATGCTACCTTTGGCTACCAATATCTCAGCCCGACTCTGCAACCCTAAGGATCGTGGATTAAATAAAACCGCACCCTGTACGGGCGGGTTTAGCCGATAAATGTGCTCTGGCTGAAGGGATCTGGGCAAAACCC
>DATNOW010000840.1:0-5418 GCA_036703515.1 Chroococcidiopsis sp. | reverse complement strand
GGAGGGATGGGTTTTGCTATCAAAGCGAGGCAGAACGCTAGATTCTTTTAGCTCTATATTCTCTTAGCTAGACCCACCCCTTGTTGTCGGCATGATTTGTGGAATTATTTAGGCCACAATCTTTGTTTGAAATCGGTCATGCCTCTGCCGATTGACTAGGGCACCTGCCAAATTTTTTGATGATATTGGGTCGGCTCTGCGTAGGGGTCTGGCGCGCCGTGGGCGTGATCATGCCCATGACCGTGATCGTGTCCATGACTGTGAGCGTGCCCGTGAGCATGGCCGTCGTGAGCGTGCCCGTGAGCATCGTGAGTATGGACATCGTGAGTGTGGGCGTCGTGGGCATGGCCGTGAGCGTCGTGGGCGTGCCCGTGGGAGGCGTTACCATTGCCAACGGCTGCTAGACGGAACTTGCACATTTCGCAGTTCATCTGCACCTGGCCCAGTTGGGTCTCGATTTCGCGATCGCGCAGTACCGAGAATAGCTGGGGATGCAGCCCCATTTCTGGCAGACAGATCATCGAAATATCGGGATGGTCGGTCTGCTGCTGGGCTGTGATATCGACAATTTTTTTGACCAATACGCCCGTAAACATAAAGTAGGGCAGCACAATGATCCGTTTGGGCTGGTAGAGGCGAGCGCGACGGAAGCCTTCTTCGAGGCGGGGATGGGTGATGCCAATGAAGCAAACTTCGACGGTTTGGTAACCGCTGCCTTCCCAGACAATGCGCGCCATTTTGAAGACATCGCCGTTGGCATCGGGATCGCTGGCCCCGCGCCCGACAAACAGCAACACGGTGTCTTCGCGGGAGATGCCCTGCGGGTTCCACTGGGGTTGGTCAAGCTCGTCGAGACGCGATCGCCATAGGTCTAAAATGCCAGGGGTAATGCCAAAATGCCGCCCATAGTGGAACGTCACCTGAGGATGGCGTTGACGGGCGCGGTCTAACTCGTTGGTCACATCAAATTTGTTGTGGCGGGCGGCAAACAGCAGCACCGGCAGCACCGACAGATCCGTGTAGCCTTGCTCGACACAGCGATCGACACCGGCTTGGATGCTGGGTTCGGTTAATTCTAAGAAGCAGGGCACTACCGGACGGCTTTGATCGAGGGCTTGATACGCGGCGGCAAAGTCGAGCAGGCCTTGTCGGCCGTCGGCATCGCGACTGCCATGCCCCACCAGCAGCACCGGACGCTGCGACGGCAGGGGAGGAAGCGACAGGGTATCGAGGGCCAGCGATTCGATGGGATAGGTTAATGCGGTCGTCATGTTGGATGAACTCCGTTCCCGTGCGGCGCGGGAAATAGAGTGAATAGGCGCGGAGTCGGCATTCTGGCTTTTTGAGGGGGAGACAAAGCGGGCAATCGGTTCACGGTGATGTCAGGGGCGATCGCCACAGAAATCATATGGGGTAGTTTTGGTGACGGCCCCGGCATCGCGTCTTGCCGGACTGCGTTGAGTGCATTAGCGGCGTTAACGGCGTTTACAGTGTCCCTGTTTAGAATGTGTTTACAATGTCCCTAGTGGTTGCCCTTGATCCCTCATTCACAGCTGCGGCACAGCACCGGATTTTCACCGGACTTTCCCGACTCATTGCTGTTCACGTGTGCCTCGTCATCTTATCCTAGTTAGCGATCGCCTCAAAATCCGGGGGGTGGGGAGTAGTCTGTCATGTCGATACGAGAAACCGTTGGTTTTTATTTAGAAGACATCGAAACGCCGATTGGCAAAGCCGTCAACATTGTGATTACAGGCTTAGTTTTGCTATCGTCTGCGATTTTTGTGGTCGAAACCTACGCGATTTCTGACTCCCTGCGGTTAATTCTCGATCGCATTGACACCGTCATTTTAGGAATTTTTTCGGTCGAATATGGGCTGAGGCTATGGAGCGCACCCAAAAAACTGAAGTACATTTTCAGTCTTTATTCGCTGATCGACTTAGTAGCGATCGTGCCTTTCTTTTGGTCTAGCGCCAACGTTCGCTTTATCCGAATTTTTCGCTGGTTTCGCATCCTGCGGTTGATTCGTTTTTTTGAAGGGCGAACTATTTTAGGCTACGTCAGCGGTGAAGACAGCGCCATTTTTGCACGCATTTTGTTCACCCTGTTTGCCATTATTTTTGTCTTTACCGGACTGATCTATCAGTGCGAACATCCCGTCAACCCTGACGAATTTGCTACGTTTCTCGATGCGCTTTATTTTGCGATCGCCACCATGACAACGGTGGGATTTGGCGATGTTACGCCGATTTCAGAACTCGGGCGATTTCTGACGGTGCTGATGATCTTGACCGGCATTACCCTAATTCCTTGGCAGTTGGGCGATTTGATCAAACGGCTGGTCAAAACAGCCAATCAGGTCGAAACAGTATGCTCAAGCTGCGGACTAGCGTTGCACGACACCGACGCGCAGTTTTGCAAAATGTGCGGGCAAGCGCTAACCAAAGTTGGCATCTCCTGTAGCCTGCCGCCATCGCTGTCGTCACCCCTTCCACCTATTCACAATATCCAAGTTGATAGTATTCAAGCAGTTCAAGGTATCCAAGCAGCGACCGAGGATGATCCCGTTAATGACAAACGTTGATATCGCTATCGACCGACTGAAAAATGCCATCGTAACTGACATACCGTTTGAGCGGGAGCGTTTGGTGTGGATTAAACGGTTCCCATGTGATATCTGGACTGTTGAGCAAAATTGCATGCACGCAGGGATAAGACCAAACGATACTGAGTCCTGGGTTATTCCAAGTCCAGCGGTAGGGATTATCGTCTAGAACCGTTTGCTCAATTGGGATATAGCCTCGACTGGCTGAAACAATTTCTGTAACTTGATGCCGAAAATTACTCCAATTATTCGAAAATCGCAAATCACCCACAATGATTACTAAAATGAATAACACGACTAGTTGCTTGCTTAGTCGATTAAACCGACCGTTGAAATAGTGAGTCAAAATAGTGCAGATCAACAAAAATGGAAGTAGCGTTAGGGATAAAGTTCTACTTGAGAATGACTCGTAGGCCGTCAGACCATGCCCTTTAATAATGACTAAAAGATAAAGAGCAGTAGGCAAAATGCAGGCTGCTAGGAGAAAACGGTTGCGGAAAATTAACCCAAGCGTGAGCACCATAGAGAAGATGAGAGTTGCTAGCGCTTGTTTATTATGGATAGCGAGCTTAATGGCTTCAGAAAAATTTGATTTGTTTGCTGCGTCGGCTGGATACAGAATGAAATAAATTGCAATCAAGCAGGTAGCAATACTGAGGGCTAGCGCCATGCTGTAGATAATGGCAGGTTTGGGGTTGTGGCGCGCTCTATACAGCTTTGCTATGAGGACAGCCGCAATGATTAATGCTGAAATAACGGTGCTTTCAAAGGTGCGAGAATAGAGCAATAAAAGCAGCCAAAGTATAATGCCATCGCCCCAAGTCAAAGGGTGTCGCCGCAGCGAAAGCAGCAGAATGGGCCACGACAGCAGCTCCATGACGTGGTGTTCACCTGCTAGCGCATAGTTTACAGATAGGTTGATGCCAACGATGCTTAGAAATGGGAATGCTAGCAAGAACTGTTGCTCTTGACGAAGGGCATAAACGCACAGCAAAAACGAGAGCAAATAGGGTAAATAAATTCCAATAGCGAAGACAAACTTCAGCAAGATCAGATTTTGAATACCCATCTGAACGGCGAAAACTAGTGGCCATTGCGTTAGATATTCGGCAAACTGGCGTGACCATGAAAGATCGGTGAAGTTGCCGGTGTCTAGGATCGTCGTGAAATACCCAACGGCATCAATGGATAGATGTTTGTCTATCGTAAAGGAGTGAAATAAATCGTATGAAATAAGCGCAAACAGCAAGATAGGAATAGAAATATCAGATCGGATGCTGAATTTCTTTAGCTTATTTTCCGGGTAACAATAAACTGATGAAAGCATTTATTTTGCCAAATCTAGTTGTAAATCTCAGGTGTGAATTGTCCAAGTTTCTGCTATTCGATCCGTAGTAATACAATCTTGTAATCTTGGTTTTTTTGGTTAATACAAACCGTTTATAGTATTTTTCAGCGCGATGCTCTATAAAGCGCTTATATTGCAGAAGCTTTTGTAATTGCTGGAAACAGATTTCTATGGAGGATAGCAGGCTCTCTAATCTAGGCGTGTTAGAGACATATAGCGGGATGCTTGAGGCTAACATCGCTAACGATTAGGGCACCTACGCGAAATAGCTGATATTTTTTGCGCGATCCGAGAAAATTTGAGGACGGTTGTCTTAAAGTTCTCCATACGGAGTGCTTTATACCTTTCAGGGCCTATAGAGTATTGCCTAGTGGTCTAGAAATTGTTGAATGCTATAGGCGATCGCCTCAGCATTGCGCCGACTAACGTATTCGGGATGGACAGGTACTATCCCAGCCACGGTGGTAATCAAGGTGACGCGATAGACCTTGCTGTAGCGCTGCCAGCGTTCTTCGATATCGACCCCGGCGATCGCTTCTAGGGGGTATTCCACGGTTGGGCGACGGACTAACCCCTGCCGCTCGATCACCACTTTGCGCATCACGCCTTTGTAGAAGGAAAGATGGGTGACGGGGGCGATCGCCAAGGGGATGCTGGCTGAAACGATCACCAAACCCAAAATGGTAAGCAGGATTAGTGAGCCGTGGCTGGTCATACTCACCGATACAGTGGGGCGGCCGTAGAGAAAAAAGTCATTGAGCTGGCTAGTAGCCTGGTCGACTTGGGCGCGATCGCTGGTGGTTTGGGTCAGCAGCGACTGTTCCCCGGTGGGGGTAGAGAGGATGACGCGGTAGCGGGTGCCGCCGCGATAGACCAAGCTGCCTTTGGTGAAGGCACCGTAGGGGTTTTCGATCGTCTGGGTTTGGGAAAACCCAAACAGCGATTTGCGTTGGAGCGTGCAGCGAACTTGGTTGGGCAGGGGGCGATCGCAGCGCAGTTGGGCCGAGGCCGTCATCAACCCGAGGGCGTTGATCAGCGTGACTGCGCCCAAACCCATAAAAAATGCGCCCCACAGCCACAGTTTGATCGGCCGGTGGCGCAACTTCAGCCGAGTGGGACGGATTTCCAAAATGTCCATGGTTAAGCAGGGCGCAGATCTAAACAGGGCACTAGACTCGGGCACTAGACTCGTGCACTAATCTAAACGATCTAGACCAGGACAATGCAATCGCGAGCGCTCCAGGCTAGGGTGAGCGTATCGCTGCCTTCGGTTTGCCCGGCCAACTGAGTCACCCAAATCCGCCCGATGGGCGTGTCGATGTGGGACTCTAGCAGTTGCCCAATGTAGGTGATGCTGGTTCGCTTGCCGATGACTCGGTTCTCGCCTGCGGGTGCGGCGGAAAGTTCGGTGGAAAGTTCGGTGGCGGCCGGGTGGATTTGAATGCGCTCGGGACGCACCATCAG
>DATNOW010000839.1:0-3714 GCA_036703515.1 Chroococcidiopsis sp. | reverse complement strand
CATCGAGCAATACCAAAAACTAACAAAAAAGCGATGCCCAGTCGGGCATCGCTTTTTGTGTTGCGTAGATATTCAGTACACTTTAGTGCACCGCTAATTCAAAAGCGCTAACTAGTTGACCGACGCTTTGGCGGCCAAGCTGGTGTCGAGGGAGATCAGACGCTCGTAAGCCGCGCGCATCTTCAGCCCAACCAGGACTTGGAACAAGCCGCTGCCGTTGGTCGAACCAGGATAGTTTTTGTGCTTCAGCAACAGTTCGGTCATCTCGCCGTGGTAGCGGGTCGAGGTGTTGCTGAGGTGGCTTTCTACGTAGATCAGCTCTTCGAGACGCTCGAAGTTGCCGTCTACCTCTAACACAGAGACGCTGTGCTTGAAGTAAACGTCGGGGCCGTAGTGGAGGCGAATGCCGGGGAACGAGCAGGTCAGCTTGCGACCGCAAGGCACCCAGTCAATGGTCGAACCTTCGTCAAACAGGTAGACGGGCTCGAAGCCTTCGACGCCGTCTTTTTGGATCAGACGAACGCGCAAGACTTTCTTGTCTTTGTCATCTTCAGGCTTGAGCAGCTTGGTCGGCAGAATCTGAATCACCACATCGGCGTGTTCACGCTGAGGATCGATGTAGGCTTCAAAGTCGGGGCGGCGAGCGTTGATCGATGCCAACACGTCTTCGTAGGTGTGGCCACGCTCAGCCATGTCGCGCTGAATTTTCCAGGCGATCTTCACTTCGTCGTCGATGTCGAGATAGACGCTAAAGTCAAGCAGCGATCGCACCCGCTCGTCATACATCGGGTGTAGACCTTCGATCACCACAATCCGGTTGGGCTTGACCAGTTCGGGGGGATCGATCATGCCCGTCTCGTGGTTATAGATGGGCTTCATGATGTTGTTGCCCTCTTTCAGCGACTTGATTTGCTCATACATCAAATCAAAGTTGTTCGCTTCGGGGTTCAGGGCGGTAACGCCTGCTTCTTTACGCTGCTTACGATCCAGACTGTGGTAATCGTCAAGGCAGATCACAGTCATCAACTCTTCGCCAAACAAATCTGCCAAGCGGCGCAGAAACGTGGATTTACCACATCCAGAATCTCCGGCAACGCCGATTAAAACCACACGATCTGGGTTACTGGTCATAGGTGCCCTCTAACAAATCAATGATTTACTAAACTGACAGCGCTGAGACAAGACAATGCCTTAGCAAAATTTGAGCAAACAAAACTCCCTAGACTTGAGGGCACACCGACAAACGTCAGTAAAAACCCTCGATAGCAGACTTAGGACACCTCTTGCGCCATCGAGCGCCTTAGGCAAGGCAACACAGAGGCCTTAAGCAGTACCACTGCATCGGGTCACTACCAACAATTTGGACGACCAATTTGGACGACCGAGCACCCACACAATGAGTATTTAGTACTAGTCAGGTGATCAAAATCGTACCAGAATGGCATCACCCTTCACAAGGTTGAACTTGAGAACGGCGATATTTTGCTGCAGGAACCGATTCTAAGGGCGACAAATTTAGCCCGTGACGGTGCGGTCAAGGCTGAATCTATCCATTCACAGAGTCATTATGAACCTGTGATATCACTATGCTAAGCTCTATCGACCATTTAAATAAAATTAAAATGAGTCGATATTGACATTCTTTAAACAAATTGATCGGTATCGTAAACCAGGGGTTCAGTGTTTTTTAGGCCGCTTGCGCGGTGCTGGTCGCTGAGACGAACGTTGCTAATGCTACGCTATTTAGAGTCAATACTGTGTTCTTTAGCCTGGTTCTTGAGCCAGAGTGCTAGGGTCTGGTAATGGCACGCGATGGAAAAAGGTACGACCTAGAAGCGTACCGAGGTTGGTTTATAAGGTCACTAGATTAGCAATGTACAATCCAAGCGCAGCGGGTGTATCCGCAAATACATCCTCCGGTAGTCGCCTCTTTGTCTACGAGGTGGAAGGTCTACGCCAAAACCAAGAAACCGATAAACAAGACTATTCGATTCGCTATAGCGGCAATGTGTTTATCACGGTGCCCTATGCCCGAATGAATCAGGAGATGCAGCGGATTACTCGTCTCGGTGGCAAGATTGTCAGTATCCGCCCCGTCAATGGCTCTGCTAGCACTGAACCCTCGACCCACTCACCGGCTCAATCTAAGTCAGTAGAAAGCAAGCCCATGACTCAAGCAAAAGAGAAAAAAGGCGCAGATATTCCTGTCAATCTGTATCGTCCCAATGCGCCGTTTGTCGGCAAGTGCCTCTCTAACGAAAAGCTCGTTGGTGAAGGCGGCATCGGAATCGTTCAACATATCACGTTCGACCTGTCGGCAGGCAATTTGCACTACCTGGAAGGCCAGAGTATTGGCATTATCCCCGATGGCAAAGATGATAAGGGTAAGCCCCACAAGCTGAGATTGTATTCGATTGCTTCGACGCGTCATGGCGACAACATGGACGACAAAACCGTGTCGCTCTGCGTTCGCCAGCTTGAGTATAAGCACCCTGAGACGGGCGAAACCGTGAAGGGCGTTTGCTCAACCTTTTTGTGCAACTTAGAGCCTGGTGCGGATGTCAAGATCACCGGCCCGGTGGGCAAAGAAATGCTGCTGCCCAGCGACCCAGACGCCAAGATTGTGATGATGGCGACGGGGACTGGGATCGCTCCATTCCGCGCGTTCCTATGGCGGATGTTTAAGGACGAAGAGCGCTCGGTCAACACCGAGTATGACTTCAAGGGTTTAGCGTGGCTGATCTTTGGGATTCCGACTACGCCGAATATTCTCTATAAAGAAGAGTTGGAAGCGATGCAGGCTAAGTATCCTGACAACTTCCGTCTGACCTATGCCATCAGCCGCGAGCAGCAAAATGCTGAGGGCGGCCGGATGTATATTCAGCACCGCGTGGCTGAACATGCCGATGAGCTTTGGAGCATGGTCAAAGAAGAGAAGACCCACGTCTACATTTGCGGTCTCAAGGGTATGGAAGATGGCATCGATGAAGCCATGACCAACGCCGCCGCAAAAGAAGGCATTGTTTGGAAAGACTACCAGCGTTCGATCAAAGAGCGTTGGCACGTTGAGACCTACTAGGTCAACGGTCATCATTCAAGCCTAAAGCGCCTGGTAGCTGTTATAAGTGACAGCTACCAGGCGCTTTTTCGTTGGCTCGTTGTCGGTTCGTTGTCGGCTCGTTGTCGGATTGCTTAGTCTATGCGCAGCAACCCTTGGTCGAGCAAAGCGATCACATCATCCGCAGAAAAGGAGCGGTTGTGCTGGATGGACAGGGCTTTGATCGCCGAGCGTAGCTGTTCGTAGTGATCACGGGTGAGCGATCGCCCCAGTTTGCGTTCAACAAGTTTGCGTTCAAACAGATATTGGAAATTGCTGGTGCCGCTGTATTTGCCAAACCAGATCTCCGGCTCAGCGTAGGGAAAGGTGCAATAGCTATGGCGATCGCGCAGCATGCTGTGGGCGTGAATGCCGGTTTCGTGCCGCTGTGAGGCCGGTGAATAGGGCGCATTGGCCCGCGCCCCAACGCCCTCAAGCCATGCCGTCACCCGCTCTAGAGCCTCATAGTCAATGCCCTCTACCTGCCAGCCAAACCGCAGCTTGAGCCCGTTGAGCACTTGCTCTAGGGCCACATTACCGGCCCGTTCGCCAATGCCGCCGAAGGTGCCCGATACCCCGATCGCCCCCGCCAAAATCGCCTGGATGGTGTTTTCTAG
>DATNOW010000838.1:0-2253 GCA_036703515.1 Chroococcidiopsis sp. | reverse complement strand
TGCTGATCCCCCACGGGCTCACCCAGCTCCAGCTCAGCATTGATGAATCAAAATTGATCTTAGGAGAACGACTGTTTGGCTGGCAGTGTCGGCAGCGCCTTGTGGCCCAGCGGCGCGAACTCAAAAAGCTAGAGGTATCCGGTGAACAGCTTGCCCTCTGTGCCGCCAACTGGAGCTATGACCTCAACGCCAAACAGTTTATGACCGAGTCAGAAATTGACTGGCTCGCCAACGAGCTGAGCAACTGGCTGATGGTGCCTGTGAAGTGGGTGAGTTAAAGGCGTTAAAGCCCCAAATCAACCGCAACCCGATGGGCGCAGGCAAACCCAGAGAAGGCTACAGCATTCAGCCCCTGCCCCGGAAACGTGCTATCACCCACGCAGTAGAGCCCTGGCACGGCGGTTTGATTAAACGGCATGCCCAAAAGCCCCATCAGTTTGCGGACTGGAATCGGGCCGTAGGTGCCATCGTCTCGCCCCAAAAAGCGGCGGTGGGTGCGGGGGGTACCAGCTTCTTGGTAGTCGATGGCGGCGTTTAGCCCTGGGAAAATCACCTCTAGGCGGACAATCAACTGCTCGGCGATCGCCTCTTTGCGGGTTTGATAGTCGGTGGGCGATAGCCCCTGCCAGTCTTGAATCCAACTGGGCGTAAAGGCATGGATAATGTGATGCCCAGGGGGAGCCAAATCGGGATCGAGCAAGGTCGGGATCGAGACAAACAGCGTCGCCCCCGAGGCTTCCATGGTGCTCCAGTCGTCGAGCAAAATATGGTGGCATTCGGTACCCGGCGGCAGCACCTCTGCCTTGACCCCCAAATGCAAACTAAAAAAGCTCGGAGATTTTTGATAGCGCTGCTGCCACTTTTGCTCCGTGCGGGGCATCTCTGCTGGAGCCAGCAGTTTCTCAAAGGTGTCCCAGCGGGTGGCATTGGAAACAACGCGGCGCGCCCGATAGATCTGCCCAGAGGCCAATCGCACCCCCACAGCCCGCCCCTGCTGCTTGAGGATTTCGACCACCCGCGCTTTGTACTGAATGTGGCTACCGCACTGCTGGAGCCCCTCGACAAGCTTTTGGGCAATCTGCCCCACGCCGCCCTTGGGATAGTTGATGCCCCCATAGTGGCGATCGCTAAACACCATGCCCGCATTGATCATCGGCGTCCGGTCGGCAGGCACCACCGACCAGCAGTAGCACTCCATGTCGATGAACTTGAGCAGCGCCGGGTCTTTGATATAGCGTCGGGCAATATCGCCCACGTTTTGCGGCAAATATTTCACCAGCCCCAGACAGGAAAAGGGATGCTGGAAAAACACGCGCATCAGGTAGCGTGGCTCCTCTAACGACAGCAGCTCCATGGCGTTGAGGCAGTTAAACACAGCCCAGCACTCATCGTAAAACTGGCGGATACCCTCACGCTCGTGGGGAAAACGGGCCGTTAGCTCTTGCAAAAAATTCTCATAATCGCGATGGACTTTGAGATCGAGCCCGTCGGGCAAATGGTAGTGAATTTGCACAGGATCGGGAATCGTCTTGATGGTCATTTTGACCGCTTCCAGCGCCCGCGTCAGCAGGTTGGTCGTGCCCCGCTTACCAAAGCCAAAGATCATTGATGCGCCGACATCAAACCGATAGCCATTGCGCTCAAAGTAGCCTGCGCTGCCCCCCGGAATCAAATAGCGCTCTAAAACCAGCACCTTCGCGCCCTTTGCCGCCAACTGCGTAGCGGTCACCAGCCCGCCGATGCCCGAACCAATCACAATCACATCCCAGTCTTGGGGCAGATCACCCCCCTCAGCACGGAGAACATCGTTGGCAGGATCATCGCTAGCGGGATCAACCGAGGACGGCAAAGAAGATTCAGACCATTGGGGCGCGATCGTCATAAGTTGGGCGGTGCATTAAGGCGAGCGGTGGGCAAATCAGCGAGATAAACTCAAGACAAACTTGAGGCATCTATTAGTCACTTTACCGCACTAGGCAGCCCGACTCGACGCGTCCATACCTGAAACCAGTCCCTAACGATGGGACAAAACCTAAAAAAAGGGGGATTGGTCAACCAACCAACCCCACCTACCGATCCTTTGAGAGGAGAACACTCTACATACTCTATTCTTATTGAGAATTAATGTCAATACTATCCAAAAACGTAGGGATGCTGGATCATCAAGCGCCTGAATTGCAACCTGAATTAAAGCTTGAGTTACGACCTGAGTTACGAACAGATGGGCTGAATCAAATCGAGTTTACGCGACAA
>DATNOW010000837.1:0-3638 GCA_036703515.1 Chroococcidiopsis sp. | reverse complement strand
TGGGCTTAAGCATTCCGGTAAACCTATGCCCAGAGCTGCCCATACAACCGAGCTAGACCTAAGCGCCAAAACCCTCTGGCCCGCCCAAACTGAGCTAGTCAGCCTGCGGTTTGACCTAGTGCCCGACAATGCCTACGAGTTGTACCCGCAGTACACCATTGGCTTGCACGCCTGGTTTTTGCAGCAGATTCAAACGTTTGACTCGGCGCTGTCAGCTCAACTGCACGATGGCGAAACCGACAAAGCTTTTAACCTATCGGGGCTGAATGGCCAGTTCTCGACCCACAGCCGCAGTCTGCAACTGCAAGCGGGCAAGACCTATCACTGGTATGTCAATGGTTTAGCGAAGCCGGTTGTAGCCGGTTTGGCCAAGTGGCTCAAGCGATTGCCTGAGGTGGTGGCGCTGAACAATGCACCGTTAGCCATTCGCCAGGTGAGCTTTGCCCAAGCTCCAACGACCTATAGCAAGCTAGCAGCAGTGGAGTCAGGGCGCAGCCTCAGTCTCACCTTTGTCAATCCCACTAGCTTTCGCCGCAAGGGGCATCACCTGCCGCTGCCTTGGCCTCGCAATGTGTTCCACAGCTACCTGCGACGGTGGAATGAGTTTGCCCAGCGCCCGGTGGAGCAAGACCGCTTTCTTGACTGGGTGAATGAGATTTGAACGCGGCAGATTAAAGAAAAACAGCCTGTACCTTGGGAAGTTTCCGTCCCCTTGCGGGGTAATGAGATTTGAACCGCGCGGGAGTGGAGATGGGGGGTATGGGTTTGGATACCCTCTATGGTGGTCAGGGTAGCGACTATGTAGATGGCGGAGCCAGTGATGATAAACAGTGGGGAGGTGAGGGGAACGATATTCTTTTAGGGCAGTCGGGGAATGATAGCCTCGATGGAGAATCGGGCAACGACCAGCTTGATGGCGGAGATGGCAACGATATCTTACTGGGCGGCACAGGCAATGACGTTTTAATCGGCGGTGCGGGCGATGATGTTTTGACGGGTGGCATTGGTAAAAACCATCTCACAGGCGGTGCGGGCAGCGACATATTTGTGCTCGCATCGGGTCATGGAACTCATACCATCACGGACTTCACAGACGAGCAAGACAAGCTCAAACTGATCAATGGCTTATCGTTCAAAAAGTTAGTCATTAGTCAGGGTATTGGAGCCACTGTTAACGATACGGTGATCCAATTAGCGGGCACAAGCCAAGTGCTGGCGATTTTATCGGGGGTGCAGGCGAGCACTATTACATCGAGTGACTTTACTGTGGCTTGAGTTTTGTTAGAGTAACCGTAATTCCCAAAATACAGTTCCCAAAATACATCTCCAAACAAGAATAGCGATCGCTCTACAGGGCGATCGCTTTCTACTTTTACAATTGCTGATTATGATGCTCAAAATCGCAGACTAGACTGAAATCGCATAGGCTGGTAGTCAGTATGGGTTGCCCGACTCTTACCAAGGGCTGCCGATTAGGGTAAACGCTGACCAATAGTAGGGATGAGGCAAGTTTGTCGCACCTGTATTCGATAATGTCTCAGGTAAGGCGATCGCGTCTCCATTGCTGCCGATCAGCATTCCTTGCTCAATCTGAATTTGCCCATTAATCATCGCCACTTGGGCACGGCGCAAGGCTTCTGCCTTGATGGGCACTTGCTGCAACTGCCGATAAAACTCGGTCATCAAACCCAGTGTGCCGGTATCGCTAACATACCAAAGGCTGGCCAAGGCTGACTGCACACCCGATTGCACCGCCAGTCCGGCAAAGCCTAACTCGGCCTGTTCGTTGCCCAATGCGGTACGGCAGGCACTCAAAACTAGAAGTTCGACCGGCGGGCGATTGAAGTTGAGCTGGCGAATTTGGTCGAGACGCAGCCGCTGATCCCAAAATTGGATATAGGAGTTTTCGATTGCCCCTGCATTAAATTCACCATGCGTTGCTAAATGCACGATGGCAAAGGGCTGCTGGCGGCGCTGATCGACTAATCCCTCCACCGTAAATGCTTCGTTGATCAGCGACTTGCCGTTCCATAGGGTTTGGGTAATCGCTGCTAACTCGGTGGGCACGGCCGGTAGCGCCGGTTGTTCGGTAAAGCTAGACGCCCCCATCGCCAACACCTGCGTATCGCGTAAATCAATATAGCGAGTGTTGGTCAGACTAAAGCTCGGCATTAATCCGACGCTATAGCGCTCCACTAAAAACTGATTGCCATCGTGTAAGGCCGCCAGGGGAAGCGATCGCAAACCCGCATCTAGAATAAAGGTGAGGTTTTGGATGCCCAGCGTTTGCAGATCTTGTTCGACGGGTGCGACAAGCCAGCCATAGAGGAGTTGAGCCGGCGGCAGATAGCGGTTGGGCGACGAGGATGTCTGGGTAATCAATCCCCGAAATGAGGTAGCCGTGGCCGTGATCTGCTCTCGTGTCACAGGCACCAGACGGCGAATCGGATTGCCCTCAGGCGTAACAATCAGCAGCTCTAGCTGATCGGTAGGCTGGGGTGCGATTTGCAGCGCTGTGTAGGAAGGAATGCCAAGGTGTTCCTCAAACTCTTGAGTCAGAGCGGTTTCGCGCTCCAAGAAATTATCATTGGGCGGCAAGGTCGGGTTAACAAACCGCACATAAATCACAGCCGGTTTGATGCCCGTTGCGGCTTCCATTGCACTCAGCGATGCTTGCACTTCACTCAAGCTTTTGATAGGCGTGAGGGTCTCAGGATTGGCGATCGCCAGATTTTCTGTAGCGCGCAGATCTGGCAAAATGCCGTCATAGGTTGTCGGGGTGTCGGTATCTTGGGTCGGATCGGTCGTGATCAGGCTAATGTTGCCGAGGGTATAGCTTCTGGGAAACGATCGCCCCTCAGCAATGGTAAATTCGCCAGTGGTAATCACCCCCGCTGTTGCATTGCGGGTAGTGCTGCCCACATCGTAGGGCGTGTTGAGCAAGCCGCCCCCATGGCGGATGGTGATCTGCCCGCCGCCATTCCCCCCAGCCGACGACAGACTGGCCAGCGCCCCATTGCGATCCGTAAACGTCCCCGTCGCCCTAAAAAACCGATCGGTCGTGATGTCGATCGCGCCACCTCGCCCGTTCGTGCCGCCTTGGCTGTTAATCGAAACTACTTCAATATCGCCAATTGGGTCTAGGGTGACAGCGCCACCATTGCCGTCAGTGGCGCTGGTGTCAATTGCGCCCGTGGTGATGCGGTCGCGGGCTTGGACGACCACATTGCCGCCAGCATTGCTGCCTGCGGTTGTCAGGTCGCCCACAGCGATCGCCCCCGTCCGACTGATTAGGGTAATGCCCCCATTGGCCGTGATGGCTCCGGCTTGGGCACTGGGTATGCGGCTAGAGGTCGTGGTCAAAATGCCGTTGTTTGCCGATAGACGAATGGAGGCGTTACCCGTGCCAATCAGCTGATCGGGCAGAACAATGGTGTCTGTGGCAGTGAGGCTGACGTTTTGGTTAAACGTGACTGAATAGGGCTCAAAATCTTCTTCGGATAGGAATAACTCGCTGCTTAAATCAATGATGCGAGCGCTGATGTTGCCAGCGATCGTCAGACCCCCGGTGGTAAACAGGTCAAGCCGCTCACTGAGGTTAAGCGCTCCTGCTACAACAATGGGCAGGTAGGGCCTTT
>DATNOW010000836.1:0-4769 GCA_036703515.1 Chroococcidiopsis sp. | reverse complement strand
CAATATCTTTGCCGCCCGCGCTTTCCGCACTCCCCAAGCGTTCAAAAAATTGATCAAACTGTCGAAGCTGGGCTCTAGCGCAGTAGTGCGAGTCGACAGCAACGGCAAACTGCGAGGCGGCA
The DNA here is from genome assembly GCA_036703515.1 of Chroococcidiopsis sp. Lineage (GTDB taxonomy): Bacteria > Cyanobacteriota > Cyanobacteriia > Elainellales > Elainellaceae > DATNOW01. The sequence goes on along the minus strand of DATNOW010000836.1, from coordinate 4,647 downwards.
CCTTTGTGGCCGTGGCGGTGCTAGACGGAGTCAACCCCAACGCCCTCAACAGCCGCAATATCTTGATTTAAGCGCCGCCGCCCGGCAAAAATGCGTCGCGATCGGCTGCCGATAGATCCTGCTATCCGTAGGTAGTGCCCTCGGCCGATACTACCCTCGACCGATATAGTGAAAAAGACGGCCAGTTTTGAGTGTGCGATCGCATGGCTATTCCTGTTATTCCTTCAACGGCGTTTTTGACCGCGTTGCTCGCGGTGGGTCTGTTTTTCTTTATCCGTGCCTCCACCAAAGACCGCATCGAAATCGCCCAATGGGTTACGGATCTACCCGAAACCACGCTGCTGGAGCAGCTCCAAACCTACTTTACCCAGCGCGCCTATCGCCTGACGGCGGTAGATGCCGAGCAGCATCAGGTGCGGTTTGAGGGGTTTGTTCGCCCGAGTGTCTTTTTGGCCATCTTCCTGACAACCCTGGCGGCCATTGGTGCGCTTTGCCTATCGCTGGTGCTAGCGATGCTCTTTCCCGACTGGGCCACCGTCCTGCCGGTCTTGGTGCTGGTTGCGCCCCTGGCAGGCGTGTTTTATTGGCAAAAGGCTGGGCGGATAGAGCAGGTGCTGCTGTCGGTCGAGCCCGTGTGCGATCAAACCCAGGTGTTGCAGCAACTGCTGACCGTCACCGCTCACCGGGATGAACTGGCCGAAATGGGGCGATCGCTCCAGTTTAAGCCCGTCGAATCCGACTAAGGAATCAGAGGTTACGTTTTCCTGCGGGGTGGGGTTCTACTCAGGCGCTTTTTAAAATCGGGAGAGTAAAATCGGAGCAACAGGTCTTTGATGAGGCAACTCAGTAAATACCATGATGCAGCGCCTTTTGTGGAGTACTGGGCTGGGATTGTCCCTTGTCATTGGAATGCCGGCTATAGCAGCGCAGTCCCAATCCATCGACGAATTATTTGAACAGGGTAATGCAGCGCAATCTGCAGGGCACTATGCCGAAGCTGAAGCAATCTGGCGGCAGGTGCTGCGCCAAGACCCCAACAATGCCGAAGCCCACAACAACTTGGGGACTGTGTTGTATTACCAAGAACGCTATGCAGAAGCCGAAGCGGCCTATCGTCGTGCTCTTGATATTGATCCCAATTACATTATTGTCTACAGCAATCTGGGGGTTGCACTGAGACACCAAGAGCGTTATGGGGAAGCCGAAGCAGCTTATCATCACGCCCTGGCCCTTTCCCCCAACGATGCTGCTACTTATGGCAATCTGGGGAATGTGCTGGGAGATCAGGAGCGCTATGAGGAAGCCGAAGCGGCCTATCGGCATGCCGTGACTCTTGCCCCCAACGATGCCAGTTTCCATAGCGCGCTGGGGAATGTGCTGAGGGAGCAGGGGCGCTACGAGGAAGCCGAAGCGGCCTATCGGCACGCCCTGGCTCTTGCCCCCAACGATGCCACTGTCTATAACGATCTGGCGAATGTGCTATGGGATCAAGAGCACTATGAGGAAGCCGAAGCGGCCTATCGTTACTCCCTAACCCTTGACTTCAACAACGCCGTTGTCTACAGCAATTTGGGGAGCGTGCTGAGGGATCAGGGGCGCTATGGGGAAGCCGAAGCGGCCTACCGTCACGCCCTGAGCCTTGATCCTGATAATGTTATTGCCTATGACAATTTAGGGGATGTGCTGTCTGATCAAGAGCGCTACGAGGAAGCGGAAGCGGCGTATCATCATGCGCTAACCCTTGATCCCGACAATGCTGATACCTATAACAATCTGGGGATTGTGCTCTATGCGCAACAGCGAGATGAAGAAGCCGAAGCGGCGTATCGCCGTGCGTTGACCCTTAACCCCAACTACGCCATTGCCTACAACAACTTAGGCTTGTTGTATCAGGCGCAAGAGCGCTATGAGGACGCGATCGCCCAGTATCGTCATGCCCTGGAGATCGACCCCACCCTAACGTCTGCCCAGGACAACCTGCGAGAAGCGCAGCGATTGCTAGACTTGCGGAATGCACCGACGCCACCCGTGCCGACGGCTCTATCTTGACTACCGCCCTCTAGCGAGCAGCCGTTAATGCGCCTATGAGACACGCCTAAGAACCGCTATTGTCGTCAGACATGATTTTCCACAGATCGCTTGAGGATTGCGTCGGGCGACCAAAAAAATGGGGCTGGTATCGCAGTTCTCCTTCTTCTTCGGACTGCTGAATAAACCCTTGGTCAACCAGGGCAACCACGAGGGGGGCCAGCGTGGCCTCGTCTTCTCCCATATGGGCCGCAATTTCTTTAAGCGTAGCGCTGCCGTTGCGCAACACCCAGTTGACGATCTGCCGCTGGGCGTTGGGTAGGGCCAGCACGTCAAACATGCTGAGGCTGCTGTCGGTTTGGGTGACGGTGGTTTTGACGGCGGCGGGTTTGACGGTGTCGATCACGATCGGCTGCACCTCTGGCGTCAGCCCCATAATCGAGTGGGCGATCGCCCGGATTTCTTGGCTGAGGGGATGGCGGGGATAGCGGCGACAAAACAGGTCGCTGCTGGCCAATTGCAGCATCTCGTCGTAAAACGGCAGCACCCCGGCAACGGGCTCACCGTAGGTGTGTTCTAGCTGCTGCTTCACCTCGTTGGGTTCAAAGCCGGGCAGCACCTGATTGGCCACCAGCAGGATGTTGGGCACTGACAGCTTGCGGGCGATATCGACGGTAACGGCAATGCCCTGGAGCGTCTGAGAGTCGAGGTTGAGCACGAGCAGCAAAACATCGGCGATCGCCTTATAAAACAAGGCTTCTTCGTCCATCTCAGGGCGCGAATCGATAAACAAATAATCGAGCCGGAGACGACGGATTAAATCTGAAAAACTTTGGCTCAGCCGGGTGGGCTCAAACCCCTGACGCAGCTGTTTGGTCAGGTCGCTGATTTTTACCTCACTCGGCAAGATGTAAACGTCGCTGCCAATCACCGCCACTTCACCCTTGCCAGCGCGAATCAACGGCACCAAGTGGCTATCTGAGTCGGCTAAGTGGTCATTCCACAGGTAGTAGTTGAGCTGCTGATCGGTGCGGTCATCGTCTAACCCAAACAGAGAATGGATGCCAGAGGGTTTGATGCCCGTGTCAATCACGCCCACGCGATAGCCCTCTTGGGCAATGCTCATGGCCAAGTTTGCCGTCAGGTTTGATTTCCCCGTGCCATGACTAAGGGCTTGAACAGAGACGATTTGGGGCATGGTAAACCTCTATGAGGCAGATCCCAAGTGGGTAAACGGTTGCGATCGCCAGAAAGTTATGCTTAATTATTCCCTACTTTTCTAGACTATGGCGTGCGCAGTCGGTCTATTTTCGCACTCGTTGCAGCAAGACGCTATGTTAACCGTACGCAAAATCCTCCCAAATGGCTAGAGCGCAAGAGTTAAGAACACTGCTAATGCAGTTGGATCAGCGCAGCTATAAAGCTTACAAGCAAATCCAAGGAACCTATACATTTCCTGAATTTACGCTCTATATCGACTATGTTCAGGGCGATCCGTTTGCGGCTCCCAGTCGATTGCGGCTTTATGTAGACCAAGTAGATGCCAAAAGTGGTCGGGCGATCGCTGGGTTTCCTGGCGATCTGTATTCGTCGCGCAGTCGCAAAACTGCTCTCACAGATTACATTAACCGCAAATTTGAACAGGTTGCGCATTCAATTTGTCTGCGGCGGGGCAGCGGCAACAGCGGGCAGATCGCGATCGCTCGTCCGGGGCAGCAGATCATCGAGCGCACGGCCGTCTCGATCGACGAGCAGGGCGTCGAAGTGCGGTTTACGGTCGGGCTACCGGCGCGGGGGCGGCAGATTTTGGGCGTAGAGGCGGCCGAGCTGCTGTGTGACGATCTGCCCGAACTGGTGCGGCGATCGCTCTACTATCAGCACTTGCAGCCCGAGGACGTGGTACGCCATGTCAAAACCGCCGAAGATAGCGACGCCCTGCGGCAGCAGCTCGAAGAACGGGGTCTGGTGGCCTTTGTTGCCGATGGGGCCTGTCTGCCGCGCCAGAGCGGGATCGACGATCGCCCGCTGCCGTCGGGGGTGCTGCCCTTTCGGTCGCCGGAGTCGCTGCGGGTGACGTTGACCTGTCCTAACCGAGGGGCGGTCACAGGGATGGGCATTCCGGCCGGCGTGACGCTGATTGTAGGCGGAGGCTACCACGGCAAATCGACCCTGCTGAGGGCGATCGCCACCGGCATTTACAACCACATTCCGGGAGACGGGCGCGAGGCGGTGGTCACCCATCCCCAGTCTGTCAAAATCCGGGCGGAAGACGGGCGCAGCGTGGCCGGGGTAAACATTTCACCGTTTATCAACCACTTGCCCCAGGGGCGTTCGACCACCCAGTTTTGCACCGACAACGCCAGCGGCAGCACCTCCCAAGCGGCCAATATCATCGAAGCCCTAGAGGCCGGTGCCCGGGTGCTGCTGCTAGATGAAGACACCTCTGCGACCAATTTTATGATTCGCGATCGCCGCATGCAGGCGCTGAGCGCCAAATCGCAGGAGCCGATCACCCCGTTTATCGACAAAGTCCGCCAGCTCTACCGCGACTATGGCGTGTCTACGATTTTGGTCATGGGGGGCAGCGGCGACTATTTTGACGTGGCGGATACGGTGATT
>DATNOW010000835.1:0-4844 GCA_036703515.1 Chroococcidiopsis sp. | reverse complement strand
CTGCGCTGGGTTGCCATGGGTATTCAGCCCTGCAATAGCCAGTGTTGAGTTGTGTCTGAATCGTGTCTGAATCGTTTCCGGTTGATTCAGGTTGATTTAGGTGATTCAGTTGGTTTAATTGTGTCAGGTTAAATATTAATTTCTGTAAAAAGCATTACGTTGAGTCTAGACAATTTTGTCAAGTTCTTATAAGAGTGAGTTCACTATAGCGCGTTTGAAATTGGGCTGTGATCACCCCTGCGGGGGGTAGTGTGTGTGGGCAGTTGATTTGTCCATAACGCGTCTATAACGTGTCCATAACGCGTCTATAACGCCTTTATGGCGTGTCTGTAGCGTGCCCACGATGCGCTCTTTTACGTACAAAAGTACGCGCAAAAGAGGGGGCGATCGCCCCTCTCTTTTGGCATATAGCAAGCTCATAGCCCACGTATAGTGAACCGATAGAATATATCTTCGAGACCGCACCCACTAGACCGCACCTACTAGACTGCGACCGACTAAACTGCGACGAAATCAAACAGCATCGTGGTCATGTAGCGTTCGGTCCATTCTGGGCCAAAGGATTTTTCGAGGACGCGCCGGGTTTTGTCGTTTTGCTGCTGCTTGGTGCAGTAATTTTGCTGACCGGCCAATACATGGGTAATGTCGGGCGCGGCGGTGAGGGGAGTGCTGCTGCGGGCAATTTGGCAGTGAATGGTAAGAAAATCGCGCACCCGCTCCAGAAACTGCGCTTCTTCGGATGCACCGTCGGGGCGGATAAACAGACAAAAGTCTGAAAAGATATCGCCCCATTCGGGTAGGGCGCGGGGTTGGGAAAATTGGGGTGGGGCCAGGGCCGAGAGGGCCTGCTGGTAGGCTTCAGGCAGGGTGCGATCGCGGTTGATGGGGGAGAGATCGGCGATCGCCGCGCTAATGCCCGCCCGCTGACTGCCGACGAGGTCAGTGCCAAAAATCGGCAGAGCATAGTTGCGGTTGGGGAACATGACGCAGTGCAAAATATCAAGGCTGTTGCCAACCTGGGCTAGCTCTAGATGCAGTTTGCGAAATTGGGGGGTCTGGTAGCAGTGATTTTCGATGGTGAGTCGTTCGCCTTCTAAACTGCCCTCGATGTAGCCCAAATCTTCGGGCAACGTGTAGGGCGACAGTTCGAGATGCTCACGCCACACGCTTTCGATGCAGTCGGCGAGTTGGCGAATGAGCGGATGCTGCTGACTTCTTAAAGACCCTTGCATAAATCACACTATCCATCTTCAAGTAACGTGTCTGGCCAGAAATAACGTGCTTGACCAGTTATTTTTTGGACGATTGGTGAACGGGTGTCTCCCCAAAGCTCCTGACAGCCCCTAGAGCTGAAAGCCCCCTAGAGGATGCCGATCGCATGGAGTGGGCCTTGCCCTAGCCACAGTTCAAGCAGCACGGCGAGCAGCCCCAGCATAGCCAAGCGGCCATTCCAGACCTCGGCCGAGGTGGTCAACCCCCATTCCCAGCGCTCTTGGGGATAGAGCTTGACATCGTCTTGGGGGCGAATGGTGTCAGCAAACTGGATGGGGCGATCGCGCAGGGCTTGCATCACCAGATCGGCCAAGGCGTTGATAAAGGTCGGGTCGGTGTCGGGGGCGGGGACGCGGGCAAAGGTTTCAATGCCCGCATGTTCAGCAACCTCGCGGTATTCCATATCGATTTCTTCGAGGGTTTCGATATGCTCTGAGACAAAGCTAATCGGCACGACGACCAGATGTTTGACTCCTTCTTCGGCCAGCTTTTCGATCGCCTCGTCGGTATAGGGTTGGAGCCATTCCACTGGGCCAACGCGGCTTTGATAGGCCAGGGTGTAGGCATTGGGGCGATTGAGGGTTTTCATGATCAGCGCCGCGCAGTCTTCGATTTCGCGCTGGTAGGGGTCGCCGGCCTCTTCAACGTAGCTGACGGGCACGCCGTGGGCACTAAAGAACACGTGGGCCTGTTCGGGCTGTTCGAGCTGATCGAGGGTGCGGGCAATCAGGCCAGCCATGGCTTGCAGATAGCCGGGGTGGCTGTACCACGAGGGCACGAGAGTATATTTGATCGCGGGCAGCGCCGGGTCACTGTTCCAAAGCTGTTCGAGGAGGCGGAAGCTAGAGCCGCTGGTGCTAATCGAAAACTGCGGATAAAGCGGCAGGATGACCAGTTCTTCGATTTTGTCTTGCTTGATCTGGGCGATCGCCGCTTCGGTAAACGGGTGCCAGTAGCGCATGCCAATGTAAACGCTAACTGCATGGCCATCGCTTTCTAGCCGTTCTCGTAGGGCTTGGGCTTGGGCTTCGGTAATGCGGCGCAGCGGTGAGCCTCCGCCAATTTTCTTGTAATTTTCCTGTGATTTTTTGGCCCGCAGGGTAGAAATCAGCCAGGCCAGCGGTGCTTGCAGCAGCGGCGAAGGCAAACGGATAATTTCTGGATCTGCGAATAAGTTATACAGAAACGGCCGGACATCCTCTAATTTGTCTGGCCCTCCCAGGTTCAACAATAAAACCCCTACTCGCCCCATATCAATCGTCCATCCCTTTCGCGTTTAGGTTTCTTAACCGACTTTAAAACAATACAATTCTTTGTGCAGATAGCAGAACGCAGATAGGGTGTTGGCGGTAGGAATCTCAGCCCAAAAGAAGAGCGAAGCGGGGATCTATTCGTCCAACATTCATCAGCTAGGCAATTAGGATCATGGATTTAGCAACCTGAAACGCCTAGGTAAGGGCGCACAGCGGTGCGCCCCTACACAAAACTTGACAGATAGGGATTACCTAATTCGCAATCCTTAACATCTGCTTAGCATTCTCCAATCAGGCACCCAGCAGGTGCTCAAAAGTCGGCTAACAGACGCCTGAAGATTACAAATTTAATCAAACCTCAAATCTGGGTTTTGAACGTGAGAGACTGCTTCACAGCTTGGAATTGAATTAATCCACGGTTATTACCACGGTCATTAAATATATTTGGGGAGAAAAACCAATGATCAATCTTGGCATCATCGCGGCGATCGCCTACGGCATCTTAGCGATTGGGGGCGGTGTGATGGGCTATATCCAGGCCAAAAGCAAAATCTCGTTAGCGGCGGGCTGTGGCTGCGGTGTGCTGCTGTTGGTTAGCGCCCTGCTGCAAACCCAGGGCTATGGCTGGGGGTTGATGGTGGCCGTGGCGGTGACGGTGGTGCTGCTGCTGGCTTTCACCATGCGCCTGCTCAAAACGCGTAAGTTTATGCCCGCTGGGCTGATGCTGATTTTGGGTGTGCCGTCGCTGGGTGTGATGATGGGGCAGTTGATCGGCTAAGGGCTGTGAATTTTTAGAGCGCAGTGATCGTGAGCTGATAGTCGAGGCTAGAGGCGGTGCCAACGTTGGAGCGCAGTGCCCCGGCCACCGGGATCGTCTGGCGCGAGTTGGGGCTGGCTACCAGGGCAATATGGCGATCGCCTACGGCCAAGCCCTGGGTGGGGTCATAGCCGCGCCAGCCCGCCCCCGGCAGATAGACTTCAGCCCAGGCGTGCAGGTGGCGTTCGTCCCAGTCGGGGTCGCCTTCGTGGTAGCCGCTGACAAAGCGGGCTGCCAGCCCCATCGCCCGGCAAACTTCCATAAACAAAATCGTCAGGTCGCGACAGGAGCCGAGCTGCTCTGTCCAGGTGATGCCCGCCGGTAGGGGATCACCCGTTTCGCGCAGGCTGTATTGGCAGGTGTCGTAGATCTGCTGACAGAGCTGGCTGAGAAACATCACCGGATTGCCGTGGGTTTGGTGCCAGAGGTCGTGGGCGAGCTGGATGGCGATCGCATCGGTTTGCGGAAAATTGCTGCTGGGCCCCCCGAGGTAGGGCTGGAGCTGATGCCGCAGGCCGCTGGGATAGTCGATCGGTAGGTGCACCGCCCAGGGTTCGAGCAAAAAGTCGAAGGGGTTGGTGCGGTAGGTTTCGACCTCTGATACCGCTTTGAGGGTAAGACGGGCGATCGCCTGATCGGCAAAACTCAGCCGCAGGATCGAATTACCGTCGAGATCGACGGTTTCCCACTGCTGGAGCGGCGTCGGGCTGACCTCTAAGGTAAAGGCATGGAGCGACTGCGTTGAGTCACAGCGCGGCCGCAGCCGCACCATGTGGGGTGATAGCGTTACCGGCTGCGCGTAGGTGTAGGTGGTGATGTGGGTGATGTGATAGCGCAAGGGGGCACGGGGTAAGGGGGCTAAAATTATTAGGATTGCGAATTTAATAAAAACCCCAATTTATTTTTTGAAAGCGAAGCGCCGCTTCGCTTTCAAAAAATAAGAATCTGGTTTTATTTAATCCATGATCTTTAGGCGATCGCCAGGGTAAAGAAACTTTGGTAGATGGCGTCGTCAATGGTGTTGATTTGGGTTTGCAAGTCGTCGAGGAATTCGTGCAGCCCTTGTTGGATGATGTCGTCCATGGTCAGGTAGTCGAGCTGAGCCCGCAGTTTGCCGAGGGCGCGTTCGGCCGGGTTTGACCAGGTGCCCAGCGGAATACCTGCAATTTGGCAAAGCGATCGCTCGGCATGCAGTAGGCAAAACTGCATTGAGCGGGGAAATTCGCGATCGAGAATCAAAAACTGAGCAATGCTGTTGGGCGTAATCCGGTGTTCACACTTGCGATACATCTCATAGGCGCTGGCCGACTTTAGTAGTGCGATCCACTGCAACTCATCCAGTGCGCCGCCGACATCTCCCACCGAGGGCAGCAAGATAAAGTATTTAACGTCCAAAATCCGGGCTGTTTTGTCGGCCCGCTCTAGCAGCCGACCGATCTGCCCAAAATGCCAGCCTTCATTGTGTGACATGGTGGCATCCATCACCCCAGCAAACAGGTGAC
>DATNOW010000834.1:0-4879 GCA_036703515.1 Chroococcidiopsis sp. | reverse complement strand
ATCGAGGAAGGCGCTCAGGACGGGATTGCCGCCGGTCGCGGGTGCGGCGGCTTGCTCGGATGGTTTGGCGGCTGCGCCTGTGCTCAGCAGGTTCAACACCACCGGCACGGCCATTGCCATTGCGCCTTGCACCATGGATGGTTCTAGTCCGGTTTTTTGGGCGATCGCCTGGGCCAACTGCTGCTGCTGCGCTGGCGGAAATAGGGCGCTGACGGCGGCGGCATTGGGGCTTGTGCCCGCAAACTGGTTGATTAAAGACTCCACGGCCGATGCGCCTTCGGTTTGGCGCTTTTGTTGCAGGGCAGAGCGCACCTGCCCGCCCACTAACGACATCACCGTTTGGGTGGTCGAGGGGTCGAGCCCGCCGCTGCCCGATAGCTGCTGCACTGCTGACAAGATCCCGCCCAACTGGTCAGGGTTGGCCTGCTGATTGGGGTCGTTGAGTGCGCCCATAATTTGGTCGAATAACGCCATAAAAATAGCTCTCCTAATGGTTTGTGGCTTTGGGTTGTACTTTAGGTTTTGGTCGCTTGGGTAGGGTGCGAAGGGGGTTCTCGCCTGCGGCCAAGGTCTCTAAAAAAGGCGAAAAAAAGCGGGCAAATTCTATTTCAGAGGCGATCGCCTACAAAACATCTCGCCCGCCTCTCAGATTACAAACGTCAATGTTACGAAAATCAACAAAACGACATCATCTAGACGGTTGATGTCGTTCGCTCTCAAACCTTGAAAATTTCTATTCCACCGTCACTTGGCTGGCATCAACATCGGTTGCGCCGTCTACGCCGCGGGCAATTGAAATGGCCTTATTCAGATAGTCTTGGCTGGGCACTTTGCCTTTGAGCACGACTTTGCCGGTCAGTTGCGCAACCCAGAGGGTACCGACATCATCGAGCTGCGGATCGTTATCAAACGCGAGCGCAACCCGTTTGGCCAAGCCGCTGTCGTCGTATTCACCGTGCAGCCCAACGCGCTCGGGTGGAATGGTTTCCACTGGGGCTGCTGCTGCCGCCGCCGCTGGAGCCGCTGCTGCCGCTGCTGCGGTTGGCACTGCACCAGTCTCTGCCTTTTTGCTGCTGCCGGGAAACAGTCTATCTAACCAACCCATAGGAATCCTCCTGAATCATCTGCATGGATTAAAAGCACCCATTGCATGGTAGGGGCAAGGCTAAATTATCGGTTGCTTGGCGACGGGATTCCCGAAATGTCAGGTTGTTTTCAAGATTGGTATTTTCACCGTTGCCTAATTTTTCGGTTCGCTATTTTTCTCTTGTGACGCGCTTTTGCAGAGGTTTGGCGGCCCGCGGTTGGCCTCGATTGCCGCCGCAGAGCTAGGAGTAACGCTCACCACAGATATTACGTTGTTTAAAGTTTTTCGTCCTTTTGCCGAATCGGGTAAAACCGCTGCTGTAAACTAGTGTTCGATTCCAAAAGCATGAATTGGTCGGCTCTCCAGGCTTGACCGTAGGCGATCGCCTATACTCCACCGTTAACATCACGATAGTTTGGAGCATTTATATCAATGTCCCATACAGTCAAGATCTATGACACTTGCATTGGCTGCACGCAATGCGTTCGTGCTTGCCCCCTCGATGTACTAGAAATGGTTCCTTGGGATGGTTGCAAGGCCGGGCAAATCGCTTCGTCTCCCCGCACAGAAGACTGTGTAGGGTGCAAGCGTTGTGAAACTGCATGTCCAACCGATTTCCTTAGCATCCGGGTTTATCTCGGTGCTGAAACTACTCGGAGCATGGGCTTAGCATATTAGTCGCTGAAATGTGTGAATCTGATTCACACCAGATCAAGCGTGGAAAGGGGGGATCCGTATCCCCCTTATTTTTTTGCGCGTTTTTTGCGCTTTTTGGAGACGTTTTTTGTGGGTAGCGTCTGCGTCCCCTAGCCTTGAAAAAGCCCTGAACCAGCCTTGAAAAAGCCCTGAACCAGCCTCAAAAGCGCTTAAAAAAGGCGCAATTTGCGCCTTTTACGTGTTGTTAGGACTCACCGCTGGCGTTGACTGGCCGCCGCTCGAAGCGTACTGGCGTGGCACCACGGCGCACCCCACTCAGCAGTTTATCCACCGGCACGGCATTCTCAGGGTTCAAACTTGCCAAAATAGTACAAATGAACCTATCCTGGGGGCAGGAGCGCCATGATTTGATCGACAAACTGCTGATGATCAACAACGGGCTTGGAGATATAGTCGTCAGCGCCGCTTTGCTTCAAAAAGTTTTCGCGATCGCCCTGCATGGCATGGGCGGTAACCAAAATAATCGGCAAGTTAGAGGTTTGGGGATCAGCCTTGAGCATTTGGGTAATTTTAATACCGTCCACAGGTTTCCCCTGATACACGCTATGGGATAGAGAAACGTCCATTAAAATAATGTCGGCTTCACCCGCTTGTGCGATCTTCATCACCTCGTCCACATTCTCGGTGTGTTTGACTTCCAAGCCACCCCGCTTGGTCAAGATTTTAGAGAAGACGCGAGCGTTGATCAGATCGTCCTCCACAATTAGAACTGTTTTCATAGCACTTCCCTTGCTTGGCTAATCTCAGGATGAAGCATTTTTACGTCTTACGGTTTAATTCGAATGTAAAGTTACCGTGAAAGTGGCTTAATGTAACTTAAAGGTATCGGCACGATAGTACCGCAAATCCTGCTGAACTCTATAGAGTAATTCAGTGTGCCTTCATCCAGGCTACTCTCGAATGTTGCCTTCCGTCACCGAGGAACCCTTAATTCATGGCTAGACAGTTAAACATTTCTTCAGGACAAGTGATTGCGACCGCCTTGCACACGGAGGTGCAGCGATCGTACCTGGAATATGCCATGAGTGTCATTGTAGGGCGAGCGTTGCCCGATGTGCGCGATGGCTTAAAGCCCGTGCATCGGCGTATCCTCTACGCCATGCATGAGCTGGGGTTGACCCCCGATCGCCCCTTTCGTAAGTGCGCCCGCGTGGTCGGGGATGTGCTGGGTAAATACCATCCCCACGGCGATCAGGCGGTTTACGACGCCTTGGTGCGGATGGTGCAAGACTTTTCGAGCCGCTATCCGGTGCTAGCTGGGCACGGCAACTTTGGCTCGGTGGATGACGACCCTCCGGCGGCAATGCGTTATACCGAGACGCGGCTGGCGGCGATCGGCAATGAGGCCTTGCTGGCGGAGATTGGCGAGGCTACGGTCGATTTTACCGGCAACTTTGACAACTCCCAGCAGGAGCCCATTGTGCTGCCGGCACAGCTGCCGTTTTTGGTGCTGAACGGGTCGTCGGGCATTGCGGTGGGCATGGCGACTAACATTCCGCCCCACAATCTGGGGGAAGTGGTCGATGGTTTGATTGCCCTGATCGATCGCCCCGATCTGTCGGATGACGAGCTATTTCGCCTGATCCCAGGCCCCGATTTCCCCACCGGGGGAGAGATCACCGACACCACTGGGGTGCGGGAGGCCTATCGAACGGGGCGGGGCAGCATTCCGGTGCGGGGGATCGCGGGGCTAGAGGAAATTCAGCCGGGGCGGGGTCGCCATCGCCGTTTGGCGATCGTGGTGACGGAGTTGCCCTATCAGGTCAATAAAGCGGCCTGGATCGAAAAGATAGCCGAATTGGTCAACAGCCTGCGGATCGACGGCATCCAAGATATTCGCGATGAGAGCGATCGCGACGGCATGCGGGTGGTGATTGAGCTCAAGCGGGAGGCGAACCCCCAGCGCATCCTCAGTCAGCTCTACAAGATGACGCCCTTGCAGGTTAACTTTGGCGCAATTTTGCTGGCGCTGACCGAGGGGCAGCCTCGGCAGATGACGCTGCGGGAAATGCTGCAGCATTTCCTTCAGTTTCGTGAAGAAACCCTGACCCGCCAATATCGCCATGAGTTGGACAAGGCCGAAAGTCGGCTGCACATTCTACAGGGATTGCTGAATGCGCTGGAGCATGTCGACGCGATCATCACGATTTTGCGCAATGCCCCTGATGGAACAACGGCTAAGGTTGCCTTTCAGGAACAGTTTGGCTTTAGCGATCGCCAGTCTGACGCGATTTTGGCCATGCCCTTGCGCCGCCTGACCGGAATGGAGCGGCAGCACCTGCAAACCGAGTTTGATGAACTCAACCAGCGTCGCGAAGAGCTACAGCGGCTGTTAGAAAATCGTCGTGAATTTCTCAAAGCGCTGAAAAAAGACCTGCGGGCCCTCAAAAAGAAACATGCCGATCCCCGTCGCACCCGCATCCAGTCAGCCGATGAGCGCGCCGAAGAATCAGCGGCCTTGGCCGAGGCGATCGCCGAAGCCGAATCTCTCGAAGAAGAGGTGATTTTGGAATTTACCCAGCGGGGCTATCTGCGTCGCACCACGCCCAAAGCCTATCTGCGACAGCAGGCCCGCCAAAACGACAGCCGCGAACTGCACCCCCTTACTGACAGCGACGACACCGTGCTCCAGGTGATGGCAGCCACGACCCGCCAAGAGCTGCTGGTGGTGACCCGCAGCGGCAAAGCCTACACCGTAGAAATCAACAATATTCCCCAGACCTCGCGCCAGTCGAAGGGGACTCCCTTTGTCACTCTGCTGCCGCCGACGGCCCAGGGCGACCCAGAAACCATCGCGGCGCACCTGGCCCTATCCCCCCATTTGGCCCCTGCGGATCTGGTGGTAGTGACTAAGCTGGGGCGGATCAAACGCCTTCCCCTGAGTGAGTTTAGCAATGTGACCGGGCGCGGTCTGACGCTGCTCAAGCTCAAAGATGACGACGAGCTGCTGCATGTGCTGTTGGCCAAGCCGGGAGATAACCTGGTGCTGGCGTCGTCGGGTGGGCGCTTGCTGCGGATTGCGGTCAACGATGAACAGGTGCCCGTGCTCAGTCGCACGTCCCAAGGGCAGCAGGG
>DATNOW010000833.1:0-2300 GCA_036703515.1 Chroococcidiopsis sp. | reverse complement strand
GCGGCTTCGGCGGCAGGGTTTGAGCGATCGCTCCCCCTCTACGATGCCGAGTTTATCCAGCGCTATACAAAGTGGAACCCCTACCAGCAGCTGCTGCAAAATGTTGACCTACCGCAGCAGCTCCACGGACGCGAACCCGTCCATCAGTCGATGTACCTATGGTCAAAGAGCATTTTGGCCAACTACATTTTCAAAACGCTGGGTGACGGGGTAGAAATGGCCCACTCGATCGAAGGGCGCGTGCCGTTTTTAGACCATGAACTGGTGGAAATCGCCTGCCAGATTCCGGCGGCGTTCAAAATTCACGGCATCCCCCAAAACCAGATTCGCGACAAGTATGTGCTGCGCGAAGCCACCCGCCCCGTAGTCACAGACACCATCTATCAGCGCCAAAAGCATCCCTTTTTGTCGCCGCCTTCGACTTTAAAGCCCGATGGGGCGCTGCATGAGTTTTTGCAAGATACGCTGCGCGGGCAGAGCTTGCGCAATCTTGGCTTTTACAACCCAGCAGCGGTGGTCAAGCTGCTCGACCAGATTCCAGAGATGCGCCCCGATCAGTTAGCGGCCAGCGAACTGCTGCTAATGCGGATTTTAAGTAGCTGTGTGCTGCAAGAGCGGTTTGGTCTATCTATCAGTTCGTGATATCGGTTCGTGAAGATAGCGACAGCAAAAAGTAACGCCATTCTGAGCGCATTCTGTGCAATGCGGGCATGCTAATAGTTAGGAACCTCGTTATGACATTTACCCCTGGCGCTTGCTGGGGGCTTTGTTTTTAAAGGAGGGTGGGAGAGCGGGTGGGTGGGAGATAAAACTCCGCATTATCTACGATTTTTGGGCTGAAGAGAATGGGTGGATTTCCCCCAATGTCCGACTAGAGCAGACGGTGTAGTAATTCAGTACACTACTAATCGGGTAGGCTTTCAGATTTAACGTTCACATCTGTTGTTGATCGTTATTGATCGCTTGCAATTGCTGATATTTGCAATTGCTGATAACTGAGTGAGTCAGTGAGCGAGTCGGGCGATCGCTACTACCAATACAACCGCAACACAATACAACACTCCGTTAGAGAGGCAGGGGGGATCGGTGCGTCTGTTTACCACCGTTGCAGGATTGCGCTGTCATTTAGAGCGCATCAAAGTTCAAGGGCAACCGGGTGAGGGAAAGGACGACTCCGCACCGGATGCTCCACTTAGCGTGGGGCTGGTGCCAACCATGGGGGCGCTGCACGACGGGCATCTCAGCCTGATGCGACGGGCCCGCCAAGAAAATGATGTCGTGGTGGTGAGCATTTTCGTCAATCCCCTACAGTTTGGCCCCAATGAAGATTTTCGCCGCTATCCGCGCAGCTTAGAGCATGACCAAGCGCTCTGTGAAGCAGTGGGGGTGGATGTGATTTTTGCCCCAACGGCAGCCGAATTTTATCAAGCTGAATCTTATCAGGACGGGGGCGACTCGGCCGCGCCGCAGGGGTCTGATAGCCCCACCCCCGATCGCATTACCCAGGTAATCCCGCCCGCGGCCATGATGACGAGACTATGTGGGCGCACCCGCCCCGGACATTTTCAGGGGGTGGCGACGGTGGTGACAAAGTTGCTCAATGCAGTGCAGCCCCAGCGCGCCTATTTTGGACAAAAAGACGCGCAGCAGTTGGCGATCATCAAACGGATTGCGGCCGATTTAAATCTGCCGGTGGAAATTTGCCCCTGCCCGATCGTGCGGGAGCCGAGCGGCTTGGCGCTGAGTTCGCGCAATCAATACCTGAGTGACGAAGAGCGATCGCAGGCTACCGCTCTCTATCGCGGGCTCAAGCAGGCGGAACGACTGTTTCGCCAGGGCGTATTGGATGCAGACCGGTTGATTAGTGCGGTCACGGCTGAGCTAGCTGCCCTACCGACGCTGCAAATCGACTATGTAGAACTGGTGCATCCTACGACCCTACAGCCCTTGGATGGCGTGCATGAGGCGGGGCTGCTGGCGATCGCGGCCTATGTGGGCTCTACCCGCCTGATCGACAATATTGTGTTGCGCAACCGTAAGCCGATTATTGCCATTGACGGCCCGGCGGGGGCTGGCAAATCTACGGTCGTCCGTCAAGTGGCGCAGCAGTTGGGCTTGTTATACCTCGACACGGGCGCAATGTATCGAGCCGTCACCTGGCTGGCGCTAGAGGCCGGCATTGCCCTCGACGATGAAGCGGCGATCGCCGAACTGGTCAGCCAGTGCAAAATCGACATCAGCGGTTTGCCGACCGAGTCGAGCATTGCCATCAACGATCAAGATGTCACCCGCGCCATCCG
>DATNOW010000832.1:0-2129 GCA_036703515.1 Chroococcidiopsis sp. | reverse complement strand
ACTCATCACACCAGTCAAAAAACGGATTGCCCGGCTGCCCCATGCCAATCCGCACCACCCGAATATGGCGGCTGTTGAGACGGGTGAGCCCTGACTTTAGCATCGCCACCAGGGCCGTTTGGCTCGGGCTTTGGGCAGACTCTAACTCAATGTGCAGCGCCCGCTCGTGGACTTTGACCGCCTTGACCTGAATGCCCTTGGGCTCTAGGTTGCGGCGCAGCAAGAGGGCGATCGCCTCTGGATCACCCTGTCGCGCCTGTTCTAAGCACTGGTTTGGAGTCATATGCTATACCTCTGCTCGCCCCTTTTCGCCCTTTCTCACTCTATTGATAACTTAACCTACGCCCTTAGGCCGTTGTCATCGGCAATCACAATCCACTGCTCTACCCGGATTTGCAACTATGCCCGGATTTGCAACCAAATTCGCAACCGGATTTACAACCGGATTTGCAACCACCAGTCCAGAAAAGCATAGACAGGTCGATCCGACTTAGCCCCATTCCAGCAGTAGAATCTAGCCAGAATCTAGCCAAATGCTGACTAACCGGAATTTTCGACTATCCTTGATCATTGGGCGTTTCTGTATTTCTAGTCCTAAGCGTTATGTCTGAAGTGTTATTGCGATCGCTCATTTGGACCGATTTTCGTGTGGCCGTGCTGTTTGCGGTCATCCTGCCATTAATTTTGTTGGTCTGGGCGTTTGTCCAACAGATGGAAGCGATACAGCGACTGATGATCATCTACTGGCGTGTATCCAGCCTGCTGATGATCACGGTTTACCTTTTAATTGGGAACTTGCCCATTAGCTTTATTGCTGCACTCATCGCGCGATTGCTAATTCCGCTAGGGCTATGGTTTTGGGTCGACCTCAACGAAGAAATCGACGACCAGCCCGCCAATCCATTCAAGCTGGCCTTTACCTCGTGGCGCTGGTGCATGACGGTCTACAGCCTGCTGGGAGCTGTCACTCAACTGTTCTTCTTGCCCTGCGCCCTCTCTAACGAGAAGTTTACGTCGGCCTTTTGCCAAGCCTGGCGTCAGCCGCCATTGCTCTATCAGCAATACTTCCACGCGGGCTATGGCGAAGGGCTACTGGGCTTTGCCGGAATTTCGGGTCTGGTGATCTATATGCTCTACCTGGGCTACTTTGTGGTGGTGCGCCTCGGTCGCCAAGGGCGATCGGCCATCCAACCCTAGGCGATCGCCCCTCATCCCCGTGGTTTAATAACCTGGGTTTTATGGTTTACAGTTGTGCAGCGTTCTACCCGAACGCTGCTTTTTAATAAGTAGTGTGAAAGCAAGATAGGCAGGCCTCCATGACCATCGCAACTCGGCTAGAGCAATATACCCTCAAGCGTCCTGGTGAAGTGCTGCTGGTGTCAGTGGCGATCGCCACTGAATCGGGTCAAGAACCGGATCAAATTGTGATTTTTAAAGGATTCTCTAGCTCCCTGATGCGCCCCACGGAGTATGACCCCGATGTGCCGGTGCTGCCTGCCGATGCCGAGATTCTCACCATCGATCGGCTGCATGGGCCCTACAACCCTGATGCTCCGCGCTATATCCAGCAGGGGTTAACCTGGGACGACATGCAGTCGCTTTTAGCAGAGGTGGGTCTGTAAACTGCTGCAAAGGCTCTTGCTATAACTGTTGCCATGATTCTTGTCACAACTGTTGCCCTGACTGCCGCCGTCTTTGCCATTCCTTTGGAGAACTACCGTGGTGATTGATTGGAACGACAACACAAATCGCAGCATGTTTCGCGAAGCCCTCCAAAACGCCTATCCAAGCGAGGAAGCATTAGAACTATTTGTCGATGAGGAGTTAAACGAAAACCTGGCGGCGATCGCTCAAGGCAACCTCCAAGCCTTGGCCTTTGGGTTGATCAAATGGGCACGGTCAAGAGGCACACTGGATGAGGTTTATGGAGCATTCAAACGCCACAACCCTAAGCATCCCGTCATTGAAGTCTTGGAACGACAGGCCGTGGTCTCCCCAAACTCTAATCTGACGGGTGGGGAGGGCGATCGCCTCCAGACTAGCCCGCCGCCTAGCCCACCACAGACAGAGACAACTCCAGCCAATCTAGCTCCAGAAGTATTTGTGTCCTATGCCTGGGGCGGCGAAAG
>DATNOW010000831.1:0-4511 GCA_036703515.1 Chroococcidiopsis sp. | reverse complement strand
GTTGGATAAAACTGTCGAATTTTGGCGATCGCCCCCGCAACGGTTTTGGGACGTTGAAAAGTCTTGATAATGATCGTTACATTCTCTGGCGCAGGCTGCATCTTCTGAAAAGAAATCATATTGGCTCCTTGGAAAATGCTTGAATGGCGAATAGTTGATGAATCATGCCGAATAACAACTCACTCAGAGGGATGGATATGAAAAACATCTCCCTAGGAGCAAACGCGCACAATAACTTTGGGAATCTTGGTTCTAGAAATCTTGGTTCTGGAAATCTTCGCAATAGATATCTGCTCAAGACAGCGCCATGACTCGCGCCATAATTCCAGGAATTGCATGGGGACTGTGTTAAAGGCAGTGTCTAAGCGCGTGAATAGAATGAATGGCAAATGCACTTCGACTCTGGCTACTGCCCAAACTGCTATTTGTGAGCGGGTTGAACGCGGTCGAAACCCACTTTTTAGTTGCGTTTAATGCAGTCTATTGACTTAGAGCTATTCCTAGCCCTATCACAATTCCCAATCACAATGCCGTCACAATCCAGCATTCTTTTAAAGCAGCACCATGGTTACGGATAGGTAGAATGCCCATGAACCAATGAGGCTTTATCCACCTTTTAGAAAGGTCAAAAGCCTAGGATGATCGACGCTAAACCTCAGAAAGATTGCAACGGTTTAGCGCTACTGGAAAGAAGAAGTTTTGTCAGCTCAACTACTACCCAGTGTAGACAGCGTGACAGTTTCACTGCTTGCTAACAGCTAATATTCAAGACGCGGCGTTGCCAAGTTCTAGCGCCAATCATCAAGATTTTGGATTGAAACAATATCTCAACCAGGATCTTTATTGAGCGCTATCTAGAATCACGGCGAGTTCCGTTGGCGATGCACAAACACCTGCGCAATTACCCGCACAAACACCCACGATGCAAAGCCGTTCCTTGAATCAGTCCAAAGCGGACTATCTACTGTCAAATGTTGTCAAATGCCGCCCAATACTGTTGGCTGACGACTGTAATACTTAGGGTGGAACTAAGCCACCAGGGATTCTCACCGCAAAGACTGTACGGAGAACAAGTTCAGGAACACCAAACCAAATCCCTTTCAGAAGAGGCTTTAGAACTTGTTCGATTAGAGTAGTTTTGATGAAATCGAGTTCAGGCATGAAAATTGCCTCTAAGCACTACATCAAGGAATCGCACCCACGTACCGTTGGGGAAACTTTTGTCCTCAGTTAATCAGCTAAGTTCATGATAGCTTCAATATTTTTTAATATACAACACTTGTCAAAATTCAATGAAAAAATTTTAAGCAAATCTTGATATATACCGATCCATCCGACGCTGAAATTCTTGAGATACGGGTAGCCAGTATTTTGTTATAGCGCTACCTCAATACTAGGCATTACAATTACTAGTGATTGAGAACACAGGCAGTTATTAGTGGCTTGAGAGATTTCCTTTAGGGCACGCCCGATCTTTTACTTTGTTGATCTTTTGCTTCGTTAATGACGCACCTCGATTCATTCCAATAGTTCAACTTCAGATAGTTAAACCTCAGAGAGTTGAATAGATAGTTGAATCGGCTGTTGCAACTAGTTAGATCAGACGGAATTTTGCCATCAATGTTCCATAGCTTTGATCTGGGCGCTAGAGGCCAAGATCGCACCACCGACAATCAGGAGACAGGCGATCGCCACTGTCCAACTTGGCTCAGCTAGCCCGACCGCAATCAGCAGCAGGGTTGAGAGCAACGGAGCGGCATAGGACAAGGTTCCCAGCACTTTGATGTTGCCGCGTTTGATGCCATAGTCCCAGGTAAAAAAGGCAGCACCAACCGGGCCAATGCCCAAGGCCAAGATGGCGAGCCATTCACCACCGACGGGCCAAACCGTCGACTCAAACAGCAGATGACAGATCCACGCCAGCAGGGCCGTAACCCCACAAAACCCGCCCACTGCATCGGTGGGGATGCTGCCAAAGCGCCGTGATAACACCGAATAGGTAGACCACGTTACCGCACACACGAGCGCAGCCAGATAGCCGACGCCATACTGCGGGTCAAAGCTAAGCGATCGCCCCTTCGTAACCAATAGCCCCGCCCCAATAAAACCCGCGATCGCCCCGACCACATGCAGCCAATGCAGACGCTCATTGGGCAGCAGCGAAGACAACAAGACGATCAGCAGCGGCCAAAGGTAGGCAATCAGGCTCGCTTCCACCGCGGGGGCATTACGCAAGGCAATGAAATAGAAAAAGTGGTAGCCAAACAAGCCGATCACCCCCAACGCCCACACCGGGCGCGGCAGCTTGAGCGCATCGATGATGTTAATACCCTGTTTCAACCACAGCGTTAACCCCAGCCCAAAGGCGATCGTAAACGACATTGCGGTGAGTTGAAACGGCGGCACCTGCCCCGTTTGGGTCGTCAGCAGGGCCAGGGTGGCCCACATTAAAATCGCCGTGAACCCAATGAGTGTTGGTTTAAGAGCAGTAGAAGGAGACATAGGGTTGGAATCGATAGCCCATCCTAGAAGATATAACGTTATGGCAATTTGAGAAACGGTTGGAGAAATCACCCTACCCGTTCAAGACAGCCACGGGCGTTGAGACTATTCTGGGCTTACCCTTGTCACCCAACGCCCATGAATCGCTCTGAATTACCCGCTGCTGCCTTCATCGATCCCAATGGCCACAATCGCGCCGAGATCGAACTGCTATTTGCCCAGGTGTGGGCTATACTGCTGCCCCACCTGACCCAAGCCGGGACGCGATCGCCCTTACCCGCAAGCACCTTTGATAGCGCGATCGCCCGCATTCCTGCTGCCCCCGTTTTAGCCCCAGACTTGCTCAACCATCTGTCTACCCTGATGGCCACCTCCGCCAACCTGGCCCAGCCTGGCTACATCGGGCACATGGATTCGATGCCAACGACGGTTTCAATTTTGGGCGATCTGGTAGCGGCAGCGCTCAACAACAACATGCTCAGCCTCGAAATGTCGCCCGTGCTATCACGTCTAGAGCAGGCGCTGATGGTAGAAATGGCCGGTTTGTTTGGGCTAGGCGATCGCGCCGGAGGAGTGATCGCCAGCGGCGGCAGTTTGGCGACCCTGCAAGCCCTCGCCGTCGCCCGCAATCGCGCCTTTGATGCCCAAAAGACGGGTATCGCTGGGCGATCGCAACGTCCAGTGCTGTTTGCCTCCGAGGTCGCCCATGTATCCATCCAAAAAGACGCCATGCTGCTGGGTTTAGGCACCGATGGCGTCATTCCTGTGGCCACCAATGCCAACTCCCAGATGCAGCCCGAAGCGCTACGTCAGAGCATTGAGCAGGCGATCGCCGATGGCTGCGCACCCTTTTGCGTCGTGGCGACAGCCGGCACGACCGTCACCGGCAACATTGACCCACTTGCTCCCATTGCCGCGATCTGCCAAGACTATGGGCTATGGTTTCATGTCGACGCGGCCTATGGCGGAGCCGTGGTATTTTCCGAGCAGTATGGCGATCGCCTCCACGGAATCGCTCAAGCCGATTCCATTACCTTCAATCCCCAAAAATGGCTCTATGTTGCCCGCACCTGCGTCATGGCGCTATTCAAAGACATGACCCACCTGCACCGCTACTTTCGCATCGGAGCCCCCTACATGGCAGCCAACGACGACTTCACAAACCTCGGTGAAATCAGCGTTCAGGGCACCCGCCACGCCGACGTGCTCAAACTGTGGCTGTCCTTGCAGCACCTAGGCCAGCGCGGCTATGCCCAGCTCATCGACGAAAGCTATGCCCTCACCCAATACATGGTTAACGCCATCCAGACGCGCCCCTTTTTGCAGTTGGTCGGCACCCCAGAAACCAACATCGTCTGCTTTCGCGGCACGCCACCCAGCCTAGACGAATCCCGTTGGGATGAATGGAATAGCGCACTCAATACCTATTTACTGCGCGAGCATAACCTGTTTTTGTCGCTGCCGTTCTATCGGGGTAGCCGCTGGCTACGCGCCGTAATTCTCAATCCCTATGCAGAAACCGCCACGATCGATCGCCTGTTTGACAGCATTGATGCCTTTATGACGGATGACTTTATGACGCAGCCGCATTCTGTCTAAAGAATCAAGCTGAGGTTGGACTGCTTGAACTACTTGGGCATGTGGGGCTTATTGGGCTAAATTCTTGGACTGAATTCTTGAGCTTGAATTCTTGGGCTGAATTGCACGGCACTTGTCTGGAATGGGGCGATCGCAACCTGTAGTCATCAGCGCGATCGCATCACCCACCGAGAAAGAATAGTATCCGTCGATACACTACTTTAAAAATGACTAACAATCATACTTTAGGGTGAGGTGATTTCCATTGCTGCCGTAATATTCTCGATTAGGCTAGTGTGTTTAGTGTATTTTTATCTTGCTGATCAGCGATTTCATCAGGTATTTTTCCTTCAGCTTGGAGCTATTTAGTACTCGCTCTATCTGTCGGATAAATCCGGTGTATTCTACCTGTCGGATAAGAACAAATGCTA
>DATNOW010000830.1:0-5212 GCA_036703515.1 Chroococcidiopsis sp. | reverse complement strand
ATCCCCGATCTGACGGCTATCGGTCGTAATCGCAGAGACCGCGGCAGCCAAATTGAGAGCCGCTGAGCCAATCGGCCGAGCCGACAAAATTTCGACCAACTGAGTCAACGTCATCATGCTGGCAGTGCTACCCATCCCGTTCACATTATTAAGATTCACCGTTAAGTCCACAGTTAAAATTCACGCTGTAATTTATCTCGCCATCTATCCCCATTCGTCTCACCATCCATCTTGAATTTGAATCCATCTTGAATCCATCCCACAGCCGCAATCCTGGCTCGTACAAGAGATCAAAATCTGAGCAAGAAAGCAATGGTATTTACACCTTCATAACGCCGTTACCAAAATCTTTCATAAAATCTTCATCAACTGATTCACGACAACACTCTACACTCTGGTAAAAATATAAAGATTTAGAGTATTGTTCTAAGGGTTTGCCGAAATTTGCTCGGCAACACTAACACATTGTCTACCTTGAAGTCACAAGTTCGGCTGAAGCGTTTCTAAGGTTTGCCCTGAGCTCTTACGAGCATCCTGTACTCAACCCTTCTGTGCTTAACCGCCTATGCTCACCTGCTCTAAAGCACAATTAAAACGCAGTTAATGCGCCGTTAATACGCAGTTAAAACACGTTCAATACAGTGTCCACTATCGGTTTGCTGCCCTCAACCATTGCAGTTGCTCAGTAATTGCTCGGAGATCGCTCGGAAAACGGATTGACTGGAAAAAATGGGTCGGAAAAACTGATAATCCTTTTTTTCGTTTACTAAAGTTTTATTCCAGGGTGACTCAAATCACAATATCTTAAATCCGAGTTGGGTAACATTAGATACGTACACTATCTCAGGGTTGTTTAAATCTGATTAGCAATTGTGTAGTGTGCGGGCTCTAAGGGTGTGCTTTTGATTGAGTTGCCAGTTTAGCGATTAACCACACATATTCAGTTAAGCAAGGATTTTATAGCGGTGGTGGCTACTCACACTAGTCGATATACCAGGCAAATTGGCCCAGCCGAGCAGCAGATTTACGACCATTTGCTCCGCTGCGTCGAACAAGAGTCGCCCAGTGATCTGATCGACCGCTTTCACGCGCTGTTTATTGACGGTTCAACCTACAGCGATGCAGAGATCGCCGCAGCACTGGATGCTGTGATTTCGTCTAAGACAGCAGTAGAAGATTTCCGATATGTGCTCAACCGCTGCTGCCACATTTTGATCAACCGCTGGCAGACGCGGCCGCAGTCGCAGTCGGCTATTCCTGAGCTGATTAACCTGTTTGATGGGGTTCACGGCAAAGCTTCTCCGGGCGTGTATCGCTCCCGTTCGTCCCGTCGTCTCAAAGAGTTAACTAGCCAGTTTAGAGAAACCGAGCAATATCACACCCTTTGCCGCCTGTCTAAGGTGATGAGCGAGGCTATTGAAGCCTCTACCAACCAACAGCTAGGCGGGTTGATTCGGCGCTATCCCTACCTCTACGAACATTGTCTGCTCAGCGAAGACAGCACCCTAGAGCAGCAAAGCACGATCCGGCAGATTCAAGCGAGCAATCAGCGCCAGTTTGAAATCGATCTGTCCCAGTACGTTACCTATCGTGTTCGCCAAAACCAGTTTGCCAAAGGGCAGTTGACCGAGCGGCAGCTTCATGCCATCAAGCCTGTGTCGAATCCAACCCTGCTCGAAGATCGGGAGTTGGGTCTAGCCATTAAGCACTACGTGGGTAAAATCGACGGGTCTAACACCCATCGTGATCTCGCCCGCAACTTTATTGCGCGCAGTAGCTATACTCCATCGTATTCTGCTTTTAAAGACGACCTCTACCAATACATTTTGTCTACTGTGGATCCCAGCTACGGTAAGCAGCAGTTTAACAAGCAGCTCTATCTGCAGCTCAAAAATACGTTCCCAGACAGCGACTCGCAGCCCATTAGCGATTTTCTGATTGTTCGCACCTGTAGCCAGTTGCTCAACTTTCTGGTTGTAGACAGCCCCAGTTGCCCCAACCACTTTGTTTTTATTGATTTAATGACCAATTTGGGCCCGATCCTGACCACGGGGCTGTTGCTCAAAATTTTGTTGCTCTGTCGCAAGGTTAAACCTTATCTAGAGCGCCGATTTTCGATCTTGTACAATCACTATGAATCCTATAATCGAGACATTGTGCAGTGGCTGATTAACGCCCTAGAGCACCTCAATATTGCTCTGAGCACTAATTTTGGGGCTGTCGATTTATCGTTTATTCGCTAGTAAACCTTGCGTTGACTTAAGTTTTACGGTTTCATTAATTTATTTGGTCTAATTTATTTGGTCTATAGACGGAATCCATGCTGCCGATTTTTAGGTTTCTACGCTATTCTGGCAAAGTAACAAATTCGTCCTGTAATCCTGTAGGATCAGGGGTTGTCGACTTATGATTTCGGACGCAAGAGCGCTTTTTCGCCGACGAGTGGACTGCTCTACGGCTGATGCAGCAGGGTCGAGCCCTGGTTTGACTTCAGGATGGCGAATTTTATAAAAACCCCCCAAGTTATTCCTAAAAAGCGAGGATAAGCCTCGCTTCCAAAGAATAAGGACAGGTTCTATTGAATTCACGATCCTTAAGGATTTGAGTTACACGCACAAGGCTTTGGACAAAGTCATTACTACAGAGTCATTTCCAAAGAAGGAGAGAAAAGGCATGACCCAAGTTGTCCTGGGTGAAAATGAAGGGATTGAATCTGCGCTACGCCGGTTTAAGCGCCAGGTTTCTAAGGCAGGCATCTTGGCCGATGTTAAAAGCCATCGACATTTCGAAACACCGATCGAAAAGCGCAAACGCAAGGCCATCATGGCTCGTCGCAAGCGCCGCGCCCATTAACGATTGCCCCGGTTGATGACAGGCTGGCGATCGCCTTTCGATCCCAGCGTCCGTCGGTGCAGTCCAGCGATTTTTTCGAGAACCGTAGATGATGGGTGCGCCGCTGTCGTCGGCATAGTGTGTACCTAGTCAAAATCCGGGCTTGATATTTAGCCTTAAGTCCCTCAAGTGTTGAAACACTTGAGGGATTTTTTGCATTCTAGGTCTAGCATTCTAGGTCTAGCGTTCTAGGTCTAGAGGAAGCAGTGTATCGCTCTTTTATGAAACCAGCATCAAACCAGGGTAAAGCACGGAGTTTTCGTTGACTGCGAGGGTTGACTGCGAGGGAGGAAATTTATGAAAAGCTCCCCCGCTATAGCTCATCTAGCACCACCCGCCGCAAGATCTCCGTTACCTCTGCTGCCATCCGCGCATCGATTTCCGTTGCTTCGCGATCGCCATTACCTAGCTTTTTCGCCCCAACTAACGTCATCCCCAGCGTCCGCAGCACCCGACGGTTTTGGGGTGGCTCTGTTGTTGCCAAACTAGTCGCGGCAGAACTGGTCGCAGCAGAACTGGTCGCAGCAGAACCCGTCGAACCAGACTGGCAGCGGTGGGTATCGTAAAACTGCACAAATGCCGTATAGACCAACTCCGTGCGATTGCGAGCGCCACTGCGCCCAAACCCCAGCTTCGAGATCACGACCGGTGAGGCAATCACCTCCTCTAGCCCCAGACGCGCGATCGCCACATCCACATAGCGGGCCGAATCCTTACCCATCGCCCGCACAAGGCTTTCCAAACTGTGCCACTGCCCGCCCGGCAAGCGCGCCTCCGTTGGCAGGTGGGGATGCCACGCCAGCATCGTCACCAACCGCGTCAGATCGTAGGTCGAAATCGTATTGCTGCCCCCAGATCCCCCGCCTGCGGCTGTTAACACCACCTGCTGCAACTTGTCATCCCAAATTTGCGGTGCCGCCATAAACACCCCTTCACCATAGCGGCCGCGAAAGATCAGCGATTGGTTGCCCGTGATCCCCTTCACCCAGTTTTCTAAATTTTGTGCTGTATCAAACTGCTTAAACATTGCCGCTAGCGAGTTTGAGCTGCCTACAGCATTGCCATAGTTGACAATATCAACCGCCAAGTCGTAAAAGCGATAGCCCCGCCCGCTGCGCCCCGCTCGGACAAATTCGTTGTCAATATCCGCTTGGGCAAAGCGAGAGTTGACCTTGGACACCACATTCATCAGCGGAATGATCTTGGTTGCGCTCCACAGTTCCACATTGGTCAGCGCTTCTTTGCCCAGCCAGCGAGTGTTAAGCTGCCGATTTTCGTCAAATTGACCGATGCACACACAGGCTTGCTGAATGTCGGGATGCAGAAACGCCAGCCCCTGGGAATCAATGGTCGGTAGCTCTCCCCGTTTGGGATAGGGGTGCGGGAGGGCGATCGCAATATTAGGGATCGGGCTAGTAGGGATCGCAATATTGGGGATCGGGCTATTGGGGATTGCAATATTGGGGATCGGGCTGCTGCTAGACACTGGACTAGCAGCATTCACCGGACTTGTGGGATTCGCCGGACTCGCAGTGCTAGTAAGACTATTGGGAACCGCAGGATTCATCTGCCCAGTTGATGCGGCGATCGCAGACGGAGAGGCGGCCGCCTCCGTTGTCGCTAAGGCTGGCTTTTCAGTTTGCAGCAGATAGGCGGGATAGTTGGGGATGATTTTTTCAAACGGCGATCCCTCCACGCCTTTATCTAGAAAAGCGAGGTGCGCTGAGTTAAAGCCCTTCTCTTGGGCCAGATATTCGGCATAGATGGCCTCTCGGTTGCGGGCCTGCTGCAACACAAAACACACTGGTTCCGTCGTCAGCAGCGCTTGGGCCAACGCCATATCTAAGACCCGCGCCTGCCGATTGGGCAACTCTAAAACACGGCTAAATTCAGCGATCGCCGCCTCTGTGGTAGGGGTATAGCGCCCGTTGATCGCCTCCTCACCCGGATGCAGCCGCAGCGCATACAAGTGCGTCTGGATTTGTTTGACCATGCGAGGATTGCCCCTCAGCCAGCTCAGTGGAATCGTCATTTCCCCCTCAATCTGATCCAGTTGGGCCGTCCATGGCACATACTGACGCGGCACCATGGCCGGTGAGCGATCGCGCTCAAACACCTGACACAGCAGCGCCACCACCTCTGCCCGCGTGATCTCAGCATTGGGTCGCAGTTGACGGACATCGGGATAGTTGACCACCAAGCCCGACAGGGTGGCCGAAGCGATCGCCGCTTGGGCGTAAGTGGGCACCTCCGCCGCATCATCAAAATAATCGGCTAACACGGTTTGAAACAGCAGCGGGCGGACATAGTGTAGCCCGTT